>JAAYTW010000242.1 GCA_012517955.1 Candidatus Zixiibacteriota bacterium
AGCATCGATAGTTGCCGCCTGCGATAATGACCCGGAAGCCATCCTGGCCTCCAAGGAAAACGCTGTTTTGAACGATGTTGTCTTATTTGTGGAAGCGGCGGAAAGATTTGTAATGTCACCGCCTGTCGAAATTATAACGGCCAATATGATTACCGACCAATTGATAAATTTGTATGATTGTTTGGACAAATCGCTTCAAGCGGGGGGCCTGATTGTTTTTTCGGGGATAAGCAACGAGGACTATCGGCGATTCGACGCATTCATTTCCAGAAAGCCGTATTATGTCGAAAAGATTTATAGCGGCACTGAATGGACGACGTTGATTTGTCGTAAATCCGGATAGATGAAATGAGCGGCGCTACCAATTATTACGTTGACCCAAGGGCGGTGAACGGAGCTTATTTAGAGCTGGACGAAACCGAATCGCGCCATCTGGTAAAAGTGATGCGGGCCAAGACAGGCGAGATATTTTGGGCGATTGACGGACAGGGAAATAAATATCGCGCGCGGATTATCGAAAGTAATCCAAGGAAGGCAACAGCTAAAATTCTGGAGCATACGAGGATGGAAAATGAGCCGACTTCGAAAGTATGCTTGGCCTGTGGGATATGTAGAGGGGCGAAGATGGACTATGTTGTGGAGAAGGGAACGGAGCTGGGGGTCGCCGAATTTCGCTTTTTTATTTCGAAACGAACGCGTGGGGATGGAATCGGTGAAGCCAAATTCGAACGCTGGAATAAATTGGCGCGGAGCGCGGCCAAGCAATCGATGAGGACTATAATTCCTAAAATTCATCAGATAGTTCATTTCGAAGGGATTTTATCGAATCGAAACGAATATGATTTGGCGTTGATAGCGGAAATCGGGGCGGATTCGAATCTTGGAATCGACGGTGATGAAAATCGTGGCGATTCGGCGATTTTGCTGGTGGGGCCGGAATCGGGATTATCATCGGAGGAGATGGAACGAGCGCGCCAAGCGGGATTTAAACCATTAGGTTTGGGACCGCGCCGGTTGCGGGCGGAGACGGCGGCGGTGGTATTCGTGTCTGTCGTTATGGCGAGGTTAGGAGAATTATGAAAGGTTGTGTATTTTGTCGGATTCTTAATCGGGAATTGCCGGCGGAAATAATAGATGAGGATGAGGAAATCGCGGCTTTAAGAGATATCAATCCACAGGCGCCGGTTCATGTTTTGGTAATTCCCAAAAAACACCTGCCGACGGTTGAGGATGCCGATGCAAACATAACGGGGAAATTGATTGTTAAGGCGGCCGAACTGGCCGGGTCGCTGGGGATATCGGAAAAAGGATACAGGCTGGTTATCAATTGCCGTGAGCATGCCGGACAGACGGTCGGACATCTTCACGTGCATATTTTAGGCGGGCGCTGGTTTTCCTGGCCTCCGGGTTAAGCAAGTGAAGATAGATTTCGCAATTCCAGACGACGGTCAAAGCCATAGTTATTGTATCGCCTGCAACGCGGAGAAAATAGAATCGTTTTATATTGGGGGGAACTATCATTATCGATGTATGATTTGCGGGAGGATTTCGCCGCGCATTATTCACGCCGATAAATCGGAAGTCTGGTGGATTGATAAAAATACGCGGGATTTCTGGCACGAGAGTATCGGCATGTTTTTGTTTAATCGCGAAAGGCGGATATTATTATTTAAAAGGGTTATTTATCCTTTCGTCTATACTATACCAGCCGGTCATCTGGGGGTGGGGGAAAACCCGCTGGAGGCCGCGATTCGAGAGGTGAAAGAGGAAACCGGAATTATACTGGATTCGGCCAGGCTTGTCAGCGAGGAAGATATCGCTGGGGATGAATGTAAATGGGGCGCCGACCACCATCGCTGGCATTTGTATGAGGCCGAGATAGCGAACGACACGCAGTTCAAAATCAATTCGGAAGGGAATCAGGGAGGCTGGCACGATTTGAAGGCGGCTCTGCGATTGGAGTTGACCAAGCCGACGCGATATTTTATCGAGAAATATTTTTTATAGAGCGTTTTTGAATGTCGGCCGCGCGATTTGAAGTCCGTTGCTGATTGGGAACGCATCATCGTATTCGTTCGGCATGATACAAGATGTTGACATACGAGGTCAATTGCCGTATTATGTCTTATGGAGAATTTTCTGCAAAAAACGGCGCAGACGATTTACCAGCATGATTTAATCAGGCCGGGCGAAAAAGTACTGGTGGCATTATCCGGGGGGCCGGATTCGGTGGCATTGTTACACGCTTTGATTTATGTGGCGCCCCAGTTAAATATAACTGTGGCGGCCGCTCATATCGATCATGGCTTGAGGAAATCATCGGTGGAGGACAGCCGATTTTGCGCTGAACTTTGCAAGTTTCATAATATCCGCATTCATATAAAAAGGGTGAACGTTAAGCGGATTGCGGAAAAGCAAAAAATCGGCGTGGAGGAATGCGGGCGCGGCGTGAGATACAGCTATTTTAAGGTATTATGCGAACGATACGGTTATGATAAAATCGCAACGGGCCATACCGCCGATGATTTAGCGGAAACGTTTTTGATGAACTTAATCCGCGGCGCGAATCTGGGCGGGCTTTCCGGCATAATGATACAACGGGATAATATCGTTCGCCCACTTTTGGAATGTTCGAAAACGGAGGTTCTGGCTTTTTTAAAGCGGTACGGTTTATCTTACCGGGAAGATGAAAGCAACCGGAAAACGGAATATCGCCGTAATTTAATTCGTCATAAAGTCCTTCCGCAGCTTCCCAAAATTAATCCAGGGGTATCGAAACATATCGCGGCCGCTGCCGAAGCCATTGGACAAAATTACGTTTTTACCCAACGAATCGTGGATGAGGTTTATAGGCAATGCGTTGTCGAACAGTCGCCAAGCCAGATCACTCTTGACTTAAAGAGGCTGTCGGGGTATTATAAATTTCTTGGAAGTTGGGTTTTGGTAAAGGCTTATTTGATTTTGAGCGGGGAGGATTATCGACCGGGTTCGCGGGCGATTAGGCGGGCGTTGAATCTTAATCGTAACGGAACGCTTGTTAATCTGAGCCCGGAAATTTCTGCGGTTAGGTATGCGGATAGGTTGACGCTATACCGGCCCTCGGGAAAATTAAAGTCGCGGATTCTCAAAATCGGCGATTTAACTTTTTTAGGGAAGTCCGGCTTTGTGATAGCGTCGGAAACAACAGGAAACGCGAATTATACCGAAATAATAAATAACCGGGATGAAAACCAAGCCTTTTTGGACTATTCGAAGGTTGGCAGGCTTGAAGTAAGGAACTTAAAGGCGGGCGATAAGTTTAAACCATTGGGGATGTTCGGCACTAAAAAGCTTGTCGATTTCCTCAATGATAAAAAAGTCCCAAGCCGGGCGAAAGCGGGGATTCCGATAGTTGTTTCAGGAGATAAAATAGTGTGGGTGGCCGGATATGGTATCGCCGAAGATGTGAAAGTAACGAAAGGCACAAAAAAGATTTTGAAGCTGAGATTGTTGAAAGATGAGCAAAATTCAGGTTTTAATACCGCGGAATAAGATATCATCCAGAATAAAAGCGCTGGCAAAGGAAATAAGAGAAGATTACGCGGGGGAAACGCCGGTGTTTATCGGGATATTGAAGGGTAGTTTTCTGTTTATGGCGGATCTTGTCCGCGAATATGGAAACGATTGCGAGATGGATTTTATAGGCGTGGCCAGCTATGCCGGGACGAAAAATTCAAGCGGCGTAATACGCCTTTTAAAGGACCTGAATTTAAATATCAAAAAAAGGCATGTTCTGATTGTTGAAGATATAATCGATACGGGGCTGACCTCGAATTATATAAAGAACTACTTGAGATTGCGTGAGCCAAAATCGGTGCAGTTTGTGACTTTATTAAACAAACGCCACGCCCGCAAGATAGATATTGACGTAAAATACGTTGGATTTGAGATACCGAATAAATTTGTAATCGGGTATGGGCTCGATTATATGGAAAAATACAGGCAGTTACCGTATGTAGCGGTTATGGAAGATTAAAGAGAGGCAAATGGTGGACTTCAATAGATTAGACGACCAACAGCAAAATAAAACTCCGCGGCGTGATGGCAAAGGACCGGACGGAGGTCCGGAATTCAGGTGGCAGAAGAGCGCGCGGACGCTGCTTTTCTGGGCAGTGATTTTTATGGCCGGCTTGCTATTTTATCAGTTGCTTTCTGGAGGCGGCCAGAATGTTTTGAATATCACGTATAGTGAATTGCTCAATCAAATCGACAGCAGTAATGTTGCTCATATTGTCTTTGTCGAGAAAGAAGTTAAGGGAGAATTTTTCAGGGACGTAAAGCTTACGATAGACAATAAGACAATCACCAGTAAAAAATTCAGGACCCGGATTCCATTTGACGATCCCAAGCTGATAGAAAAACTTCAGGCCAATAAAGCGGTGGTGGAGGCTCAAACATCGCAGAATTGGGTGAGTCTGCTGTGGACGGCTCTACCGTGGTTGGTTTTGGTATTATGGATGTTGTTTATGTTCAGGCAGATGCAGGGAGCGGGGCCGAAAGGGTTGTTTTCGTTTGGGAAATCGCGGGCGAGATTATTATCGGGGAGCCGCCCCAAGGTAACGTTTAACGACGTGGCTGGATGCGATGAGGCCAAACAAGAGTTGCAGGAGATAATCGAATTTTTACGCGAACCGGCGAAGTTTCAGAAGCTGGGCGGGAAAATTCCTAAAGGAGCGTTGTTATTGGGTCCTCCGGGGTCGGGCAAGACATTGTTGGCGAAAGCGGTGGCCGGCGAAGCGGGAGTGCCGTTTTTTTCGATGTCGGGTTCGGATTTCGTGGAAATGGTTGTCGGTGTTGGCGCCTCACGGGTGCGCGATTTATTCGATCAGGGAAAACGCAACGCGCCTTGTATCATATTTATCGACGAAATTGACGCGGTGGGACGTCATCGCGGGGCCGGTTTGGGCGGGGGACACGATGAGCGCGAACAAACATTGAATCAGCTTTTGGTCGAGATGGACGGGTTCGAATCGAACGAGGGGGTTATTATTATCGCGGCCACCAACCGTCCTGATGTTCTCGATCCGGCGTTGCTGAGGCCGGGAAGATTTGACCGGCAGATAGTGGTGGACAACCCGGATGTCAAGGGGCGCGAAGGGATTCTCAAGGTCCATACGCGGAAAATCAATATTGACGATAAGGTTGATTTGAAGATACTGGCCAGGGCCACACCGGGGATGTCCGGAGCCGATTTGGCCAATTTAGTCAATGAAGCGGCTTTATTGGCGGCTCGCAAAAATCATGAACGGGTTCTGATGGTTGATTTTGAGGAAGCCAAAGACAAGGTCATGATGGGGATTGAGAGGCGGTCGTTGATGATATCGCCGGAGGAAAAGAAGGTTACGGCTTATCATGAAGCGGGTCATGCTTTGTTAGGCAAATTGATACCTGGTTCTGATCCGGTGTATAAGGTTACGATAATTCCGCGCGGAATCGCGTTAGGGTTGACTCATTATTTGCCAATCGATGAACGTCATACGTTATCGAAAGAATATCTCAGTACTAAATTGGTGCAGATATTGGGCGGTCGAGTGGCCGAGCAGCTCGTTTTTAATCAGCTGACCACCGGCGCCGGCAACGACCTTCAGCAGGCGACCGGATTGGCTCGGAAAATGGTATGCAACTGTGGAATGTCGGATAAATTAGGTCCATTGACGTTCGGCAAGAAAGAAGAGCACATATTTCTCGGTAAGGAATTATCATCGGCGCGGGATTATTCCGAACAAACGGCTCAAGATATCGATAACGAGATAAAGAAAATTGTCCTTGACGCGCAGGAGCAAGCGACCCGATTATTACGTGAGAATATCGATAAATTACACGCGCTGGCTAAAGAGCTGTTGGAAAAAGAATCGTTGGACGGCGAGCAGATTGACGCCATTTTGAGAGGATCGGACACTGCCGAAAAAATCATCGAATCGCAAAATTAACAAAGCCGAGATAATTCGGGGGTTTCGGCTTGTGATGAAGGGGCTCAATCTCGATTCCGATGCGGAAGGGCTTCGAGATACATCCCGGCGGGTCGCCGATTTTTATGAAGAGTTTTTCACCGGCCTTCATCGCGACCCCCGCGAAAAATTGAAATTGTATCACGCGGATAATCGAGACGAATTAATTATAGCGAAAAATATCCATTTCTTTTCGATGTGCGAGCATCATTTTTTGCCGTTTTTCGGCGCCGTTCATTTAGCTTATATCCCCCAGAACAATACCATAACAGGATTCGCTCGTTTGGCGAAAGTTGTCGAGACGATTTCGCGGCGACCGCAGATACAGGAACGTATGACCACCGAAATCGCCGAGGTGCTGGTTGATGTGTTGAAGCCGAAAGGGGTACTGGTGGTGGTCGAAGCTGAGCAGTTATGTTTGACGATGAGGGGATTGGCTCAGCCGGGGGTTAGGACAATCAGTTCGGCGGTCAGGGGAGCTTTACGTAATGAGGCCACGCGCGAAGAGGCCTTGTTGTTGATTAAATCCAATCAATCCGGGTAGCTGAACAGGCTTTCCCATCTGCAATTTATGCTTGAATTAAAACTGATGTCCGGAAATCAGTCCGGCAATCGCCCGCTGGTAATGGGAATCGTGAATGTAACCCCCGATTCGTTTTCGGACGGCGGTAAATATCTATCACCTGAAAAAGCGATTGAGCACTCGTTGAAGCTGGTCGAGGAAGGTGCGGACATAATCGATATAGGAGGTGAATCGACGCGGCCAGGGGCGATTGCCATTACGGATACCGAAGAAATAGATAGGGTGCAGCCGGTATTAGAGGGTCTGGCAGGTAGGTTGGCGATTCCGATATCGGTCGATACTCGAAAAGCGAAAGTGGCGCAGATGGCTTGCGAGTATGGTGCATCAATGATAAACGATATTTCGGGGTTGCGTGGGGAGCCGAAAATGGCGGAAGTGGCGGCCAGGTATAAAATATACCTGGCGCTGATGCATATGCGGGGAACTCCGGAGACGATGCAGATAGGGATTCAGTACGCCGATTTGATTGGGGAGATAACGGAGTTTTTGGCGGATGCCGCCCAAAAGGCGATAGAGGCGGGAGTGAGCAGGGATAAAATCATAATAGATCCGGGAATTGGATTTGGAAAAACCGTTGAGCATAATTTTATTCTAATAAAAAAACTTGACCTTCTGGCTAAACTTGGTTATCCAATTCTGATAGGCGTATCGCGCAAATCTTTTATCGGGAAATCGCTTGATTTGCCGGTGGATGAAAGGTTGGAGGGATCGCTGGCCGCGGCAATCTATGCCGCGCTCAAAGGGGCGGCGATAATCAGGGTTCATGATGTTTTGTCGACGGTGAGGGCTCTTAGAATCGTGGAGTTAATCGAGAAGGCAGACCAATGACTTTATTCCATATCGGTTTTTTATCGTTTACCCTGGTCGATTTAATCGATGTTTTGTTGGTTGGCTATTTTTTCTACCGGTTGATATTGCTTATCCGAAGCGTTCGTTCGATAGAGTTGCTTTTTGGATTATTTATTTTCTTCGTGGTCGGAGTATTATCTTACTGGTTCGATTTATCGATGGTGCAGTGGTTCATATCGAATATCGCCGCGTTTGGAATTATCGTTTTGGTGATTATTTTGCAGCCGGAATTACGGCGGTCGTTTGTGAGGTTAGGGCAGAACCGGCTTATACGGAGGTTATTGAAGCAGGAATCAAGAGGAGCGGTCGAGGATATTTTAAGGGCGGTCGAGAAGATGTCGGAATCGCGGCACGGAGCGCTTTTGGCGCTGGAAAATAATATCAATCTAGCGAGTTTTGTCGAGAGCGGCAAAGCGATTGGCGCTGATGTATCGCATGAGTTAATCGAGACGATTTTCACGCCTTATACGCCGCTTCACGATGGCGCTATTATCATAAAAGGGGATCAGATTTTGGCGGCGGCCTGCACTTTGCCGTTATCACAAAATCCGGCGTATAACCGGCTTTACGGCATGAGGCATAAGGCGGCGGTGGGGCTTTCGGAGGAAACCGACGCTTTCGTTATTGTCGTCAGCGAGGAAACGGGGCAGGTATCGTACGCCAGCGAGGGGCGGCTCGTTCGGGGAATCACGCTGACGGAATTGCGCGACAAGTTAAATGAATTTTATTCTAATTGAACATGTTTGTTGATTACGCGCAAATCGAAGTCGAGGCGGGCCGGGGCGGCGATGGCAATATAAGTTTCAGGCGGGAAAAATATATACCCAAAGGCGGTCCTGACGGCGGCAACGGCGGCAAGGGGGGAGATATTCTGGTCGTCGCCGATGAGAACATGTCTACGCTGCTTGATTTTCGCTATAAAAAATACTATAGGGCCCCCTCGGGCGGCCGGGGCGGTAAAAAGGATCGCACGGGCAATGACGGCGAGAACCTTCTGATAAAACTTCCCGCGGGAACGATAGTCAAGGATATGGAGACCGGCGAAATTCTCGCCGATGTCAAGCCGGGGGAGGCGCCGGTTGTAATCGCGAAAGGGGGGCGGGGCGGCAAGGGTAACGCCGCTTTTAAATCGAGCACTAACCAGACTCCGCGCAAAGCGACGCCGGGAAAACCGGGTGAAAAAAGGATATTGGAACTTGAATTAAGACTTTTGGCAGATGTCGGTTTAGTGGGGTTTCCGAACGCCGGCAAATCGACATTGCTGGCGAAGATATCCGATGCGCGCCCAAAAATCGCCGATTATCCATTCACGACATTGGTGCCCAATCTAGGGATTGTCAGGACGGGTCAGTTCAGGAGTTTTGTGGTGGCCGATATTCCTGGGATAATTGAAGGGGCGCATGCGGGTCGCGGTCTGGGTTTGGAATTTCTTCGTCATATACAGCGGACTAAGGTGCTGGTATTCATTATTGAATGCGGATCGGAAGATCCTCGGATGCAGCTTGATATGCTGAAGGCAGAGTTAGGATTATATGATCCCACATTATTGGATAAGCCATCGATGGTGGCCCTTAATAAAATAGATTTGCTGGATGCCAATGCTCGTAAAAAGCTGAAGAAAATTCCAAAGGATTGGCACCGAATCTCGGCCGCCACCGGCGAAAACGTGGAAGAATTGATTCATTCGGTCGAAAAAATTATATTCGGGAAAAATATTGAATAAGATAGATAAGAAATTCGCATTGGCGTTATCGTTGATAGATGGAATCGGTCCGGTGAAGTATCAAAAAATCATCGGACGATGCAGAGATTATGAAGAATTTTTGGCCGGAGACGACGCGGAATATTGGAATTCGGAGGGGATTTCGGATAAGCTAATCTTATCTATAAGAAATTTCAACAAATGGAATAAAGTTGAGGAAATTCAGAAACGCGCCGAGGCGGAAAACGTTAAGATTATCGCATTGGGGGACCCCGAGTATCCCGAAACGCTATCGCAGATTTATTTACCTCCGATAATACTGTATATAAAAGGCGATTTCGAATTGCTGGGCAGACCGGCGGTTGCGGTGGTCGGTTCGAGGACGCCGACAAAATACGGGCGGGAAATGGCCAGGAAAATCGCCGGCGGGTTGGCTTCCCGAGGAATGCTTGTCATATCGGGGATGGCCTGGGGCATAGATGCGGAAGCGCATCATGCGGCTCTGGAAAATAAAGGCAAAACGGCGGCCATTTTTGGCAGCGGCATTGACGTGATTTATCCATCGCAACATAAAGAACTGGCGGCCCAAATTCAGGGTTCGGGGTATTTGTTATCGGAATTTGGCTTTGGGACTCTGCCAGATAAATTTAATTTCCCGCGGCGCAATCGGATTATATCGGGGCTGGCTAGAGCGGTGGTTGTGGTCGAGGCCGCGGAGAAGTCAGGAGCATTGGTAACGGCCGATTTGGCGGCGGAGCAGGGCAAGGATGTATTCGCCGTGCCCGGTCAGGTTGATAATCCTAAGAGCCAGGGGACACTAAACCTGTTAAAACAAGGGGCATCGCTGGCAACGAAGGCCGAGGATATCCTGGAATCATTAGGCTGGGAAATTTCAACTGTATCACCAAAAAAGCCTGACATCGTTTTAGAACCGGATGAGCAGAAAATTTGCGATATGGTCGGCAGCAATCCGACTCATTTCGATGAACTTGTAAGGCGGCTTGGCTTTAACCCATCGAAATTGGCCGCGATGATATTAAAACTTGAACTGGCGGGCGTTATCGTAAGACGTCCCGGTAATTTTGTGGCGAGGGCCTAAAATTGGTTTCGCAGGAAGTTACAATAATCAACAAGCTGGGACTTCATGCCAGGCCGGCGGCGATGTTGGTTAAGACGGCGTCTAAATTCGCGTCGGATATATATTTTAAAAAGGATGGGCTTGAGGTCAATGGCAAGAGCATAATGGGCGTAATGATGTTGGCCGCAGAGATGGGTTCTAAAATATTAGTTGTGGCGAAAGGGCCTGATGAAAAAGAGGCTCTGGCGGCGGTTACCGCCGTGTTTGCCACCAAATTTGGGGAAGAATGATGGTAGCCGACCAGCATAGGTTTACTTTGACAGGAATCGCATCATCGCCGGGGATAGTATCCGGCCGAGCGGTCGTGTTGACGGAGAAACCGGTTGAAGTGAATCCGGAGAAGATAAAACCGGAAAATGTTGAAAAGGAAATCGCCAATTTCACTTATGCGATAGCCCGATTAAAAAAAGACTTGGAAAAACAGGCTTCGAATATAGGCGAAAGATTAGGGGCTGAATATGCCCGGTTATTCGAAGCGCAGGCGATGATTGTAGATGACCAGGTAATCAACGGCAAAGTAATCGAATTAATAAGAAAAGAATGCCAAACGGCGGCTTATATTTATTATAATCAAGTCCAACAGGTTATCGACCAATTAAGCAAATCAAACGATGCCTATCTTCGCGAACGAGTATTGGATATAAGTTCGGTCCGAAATCGGCTGATAGAAATATTACAGGGGGCCAAGAAAGCATTCGTCAAAGATATCGAGGGGCCGATAGTGGTGATTGCCCGATACTTGAACCCGGGCGATTTACTGGGATTCTCGCTTAAACGAAAGGTCGGATTCGCGCTGGGGTTGGGAGGCGTGACATCGCACACATCGCTTTTGGCAAAATCGCTTAACCTGCCGACAGTGGTAGGCTTTGGTCTGGATGTCGATCGGGTAAAGAGCGGCGACCGGGTGATTTTGGATGCGTATTCCGGTAGGCTGTTGGTCAATCCGGACGTGAAAACGGTGAATTTCTATAGGGACAGGCAGAGTTTGTCGGCGGAATTGACCAGGAAATTTCAACAAGAATGCCATAAACCGGCCGTAACCAAAGACAGGCATCGGATAAGAATATTGAACAATATAGAATTACCATCGGAGGCATCGAGAGTAATTTATTCCGGCGCGGACGGAATAGGATTATTCAGAACCGAGTACCTTTTTTTAAGAGACACAGCATTTCCGAACTGCGAAAAGCAATTTCGGATTTACCGGCAAATTTTGGAGAAGATGGGGAACAAGCCGGTAGTTATTCGAACGTTTGATTTGGGTGGGGATAAATTTGTGGGTTCCACCGGAAAAGCGGTCGACCCTAATCCGTTTTTGGGATGGCGGGCGATTCGGTTTTGTTTGGACAGGCCCGATATATTTAAGGATCAACTGAAGGCGCTGTTGCGCGCGTCATTTTATGGTAATCTTGAAATAATGCTTCCGATGATATCTAATTTTGAAGAATTATCGGCGACCAAACAATTGATAAAAGAATGCCGCGAAGAATTGGCGGCCGATAAAATCAAGACAAAGCCAGATATTCCTTTGGGGATAATGATAGAGATTCCATCGGCGGCGTTGATAGCGAATCATCTGGCCAAAGAAGCTGATTTTTTTTCGCTGGGGACGAACGATTTGGTGCAATACACGCTTGCGGTTGACCGCACCAATGAGATGTTAGGGCACCTTTATCAGACATATCATCCGGCGGTTCTCCAGCTAATCGAAAAGACAATAAATTCGGGACATCGGTACAAACGCAAAGTGGCAATCTGCGGCGAAATGGGGGCGGATCCCTATGGCATTATTTTGTTGGTCGGGTTGGGGATAGATGAGCTATCCGTCAATTTTCAATCAACGGGCCTGGTAAAATCGATTGTTCGGCAGATTGATTTCAGGCGGGCGAAATTGATAGCCAAGGCTTGTTGTAAGAAAAGCACCGCCAAAGAAGTTGAAGATTTACTTGACGCGAAAATTGAAGAATATTGGCCGAAGCTGGTTCCGGTTATTAAATTTATTAAGGGGATAAATCATGCTGGATGAGCGTCTCAAGGCTTTGGACACCGCGAACATGTATAGAAATATCGGGCTGTTCCCTGAACAAATCCTGGCCGGAATAAAAATCGGCCGCGAAATCAATCTGGCCGGCGTTGAGGGCAATCGATTCAGCAATGTAATCCTCGCCGGAATGGGAGGGTCGGCTATAGGGGGGGATTTGATTCGGAGCCTTATTCGGAGCCAAATAAAAATTCCGTTCGAGATTCATCGTAATTATGGGTTGCCCGCGTACGCTAATCGGGAGACGTTGTTGATTTGTTCGAGCTATTCGGGCACGACGGAAGAGACGATATCTTCGTTTAACGAGGGCGTAAAACGGGGTTGCCGGATAATATGTGTTACAACCGGAGGGGATCTGGCACTGGCGGCAAACCGGGCGAAAGCGCCCTGTGCAATCATTCCGGGCGGATTTCCTCCACGGGCCGCGTTAGGATATTCTTTTACGGTCAATTTGGTAATTCTTGGCAGGCTGGATATTTGCGGGAATTATGCGGATGAATTGACAGAATCGGCGGAGGAGCTCAAAAAGAGAAATGGGGCGTATGCTTACGAATCGACCGACAATAAGGCGTTGGCTTTGGCAAAACTAATATTCGGCAAGATACCGATAATATACGCCGGGACGGATTTACTGGATACGACGGCTTTGAGATTTAAGGGGCAGATTTGTGAGAACGCCAAGCAATTGGCTTTTTGTAACGTTTTCCCCGAATTCAATCATAATGAGTTGGTTGGCTGGCAATCGAATTTGGGGCTGGACGGACGCTTTATAATAATAATACTGAGGGATTTAGGCGATAACGTTCAGACGATAAAAAGGATGAAGATTATCGAAGGAATCTTGAAAGCGAAGGGGGCGGCGGTAATCAATATAGAAGGGGAAGGCGGAAATCCGGTATCGCGGATGTTGAGTTTGGTTCAATTTGGCGATTATTGTTCTTTTTATTTGGCGTTGTTAAACGGAGTCGATCCAACTCCGATTGATTTAATAAATTATTTAAAACGCGAATTGGCGGAAAAAGGATGAGGGAAAAATGAGAGCTATCATTCCGGCGGCAGGAATCGGCAGTCGTTTGCGGCCTCATACCCACACGGCGCCCAAAGCGCTGATTCATGTGGCGGGAAAACCGATTTTGGGGCATATAATCGATGAGTTGCTGGCGCATGATTTGCGCGAGATTGTCTTCATAGTCGGCTTTTTAGGGGAAATGATAGTTGATTATGTAAACACCAGGTATCCGAATATAAAGGCATATTTCGTTGAGCAAAAAGAGTTGAATGGGCTGGGCTGGGCGATTTATTTAGCTAGGGAGTATATTGAAAAAGAGCCGATACTTATTATCCTGGGTGACACGATATTCGACGCCGATTTGGAGCAGGTAATAAAAAGCGATTATGATTACCTGGGCACGAAAATCGTGGATGATCCAAGGCGGTTCGGGATTGCCGAAACAGACGGGTGTTTCATAACCAAACTGGTGGAAAAACCGGACAGCCCGGTATCCAGTCGGGCTTTGGTCGGGATTTATTATTTGAAATCAACGTTGCTGTTTCGCGAATGTTTGGAAGAATTGATAAATAAAAATATCAAAACGCGAGACGAGTATCAGCTGACAGACGCTTTGGGTTTGATGATCGGGCGCGGCTGCAAGATGAAGACTTTTACGGTTGACGGTTGGTATGATTGCGGAAAAAAGGAGACGCTTCTGGAAACTAATCGCTTTTTGCTTTCACAAATAAAAACATCGAGGCAATATAATAACGTCATCATAATTCCTCCGGTTTATATCGCCGACAGCGCGACAATCAAGAATTCGGTAATTGGACCTTATGTGAGCGTGGCCGATTCGGCCATTGTGGAAAACAGCGTAATCCGCGATTCGATTATTTCAAGCGGGGCCGACGTCAAGGATTGCCTTCTGGAAGCATCGTTGATAGGCAATCATTCATCGGTTATAGGAACATACAATCGTTTGAACCTGGGCGATAGTTCGGAAATCAGTTTATATTGATTCGTTCGGCATATAGACATAGACCAAGGGCTAATTTTCGCCTTGCCTTAAGGGATATCTATTCGTAGATTGCGCCATTAAATTAATCGCGCCGATACAAGCGCGAGCGGCGCGGCGGCCTTTCAAAATAGAATGATTTTATTTTAGATACGGGAAAAGACGGAGGAAAAATGCCAAAACACAATTTCTTTTTTACATCCGAATCGGTGACGGAGGGGCATCCCGACAAAGTCTGCGACCAGATTTCGGACGGCGTGCTGGATGAAGTGCTCAAGCACGATAAGCATGGCCGGGTCGCCTGTGAAGCATTCATTACAGTCGGCCTGGTAATAGTCGGGGGGGAGATAACGACCAATACGTATGTCGATATCCAGGACCTGGTTCGCAATATAGTCCGAGAAATTGGATACATCGATCCTAAGTATGGATTCAATT
Organism: Candidatus Zixiibacteriota bacterium; assembly: GCA_012517955.1. Classification (GTDB taxonomy): domain Bacteria; phylum Zixibacteria; class MSB-5A5; order UBA10806; family 4484-95; genus JAAYTW01. The sequence continues at coordinate 14,748 of JAAYTW010000242.1, forward strand.
ATTCTACTTGCGCCGTATTGAATGCTATCGGCACGCAATCGCCGGATATCGCGCAGGGAGTCGATACGGGTGGCGCCGGAGATCAGGGGTTGATGGTCGGATATGCCGTTAATCAAACCAAGGAATTGATGCCGTTGCCGATAATTCTGGCTCATAAACTTGCCCGCCGGCTGGCGGAGGTGCGCAAGAAAAGGATTCTGCCTTATCTTGGACCCGACGGCAAGAGCCAAGTGACCGTTGAATTCGAGAATGGTCAGCCGAAACGAGTCGACACGATAGTATTGTCGTGCCAGCATACGACCGACATTTTGGATCGCACGGGCAATAAGATAACCAACAAAGCGCGCGAGGAGATAATCGAAAATGTCGCTTTAAAAGTCGTACCGGGCAAGTATCTCGACAATAGGACCAAATATCTGGTGAATCCCACGGGTAAGTTCGTTATCGGCGGGCCGCAATCGGACACGGGAATGACTGGCCGCAAGATTATTGTCGATACGTACGGCGGTTCGGCGGCGCACGGGGGCGGCGCGTTTTCGGGGAAGGATCCGACTAAGGTCGACCGGTCGGCTTCTTATATGGCGCGATACATAGCGAAAAATATAGTCGCCAGCGGTTTGGCCAGCGTCTGCCACGTGCAACTTGCTTACGCAATAGGAGTGGCTCATCCTGTAAGCGTGATGGTAAATACCCGAAACACCGGAAAGGTGCCTGATTCGAGACTGACTGAATTGGTGAAAAAGCATTTCGATTTGACCCCCAGAGGAATTATCGAGTCTTTAAATCTGTTGCGTCCAATTTACCGTCAGACGGCCGCTTACGGGCATTTCGGCCGGTCTGAAAAAGAATTCACCTGGGAAAGAACAGACAAGGCGAAAGAATTATTGAAGGATGCTTAAAATGCAATATGACGTAAAAAATCTCAAGCTCGCCGGAGCGGGCAAATTAAAGATTGAATGGGCCGAGCGCTTTATGCCGGTGTTGCGGCTTATCCGGAAACGATTCATCAAAGAAAAGCCGTTGAAAGATGTCAGAATGGCCTGCTGTTTACACGTGACGACAGAGACAGCCAATCTGATGATAACATTAAAGGCAGGGGGAGCCAAACCATATTTGTGCGCCTCAAACCCGCTGTCGACACAGGATGAAGTGGCGGCCTCACTGGTAAAAGATTTCGGGATACCGGTGTTTGCCGTTAGAGGGGAATCGAACCAAATATATTATCAGCATATCAACAGTTGTCTTGATATAAATCCGTTGATTACGATGGATGATGGGGCTGATTTGGTTACCCAGCTTCACACCAAAAGAAAAAACCAGGCTCAAAATGTAATCGGCGGTTCGGAAGAAACGACGACCGGCGTAATCAGATTAAAAAGCATGCAGGCAAAGGGGGTGTTGCTTTTTCCGGTTCTGGCGGTAAATGATTCGAAGACCAAGCATTTTTTCGACAACCGTTATGGCACCGGTCAATCGACTCTCGATGGCATAATGAGAGCGACCAACGTATTGTTTTCGGGGGCGACTGTGGTAATCGCCGGGTATGGTTGGTGCGGCCGCGGCGTGGCTTCGAGGGCAAAAGGGTTGGGCGCGAACGTTATCGTTACCGAAGTGGATTCGTTGAAAGCGATTGAAGCGACAATGGATGGATTTTTGGTGATGCCGATGAAAAAAGCGGCGCCGCTGGGCGACGTTTTTATCACTTTGACCGGCGATATTAATGTGCTTACCCGTGAGCATTTCCGGTTGATGAAAGATGGGGCGATTGTCGCCAATTCCGGGCATTTCAATGTTGAGATAGATATTAATTCATTGAAAAAGATGTCGAAGAAGCGTCGCGCGGTTCGTCCGAATGTCGAGGAATACACGCTTGGTTCGGGCAAGCGGATATTTTTATTAGGCGAAGGGCGCTTGATAAATCTGGCGGCGGCTGAGGGTCATCCGGCATCGGTGATGGACATGAGTTTCGCCAATCAGGCTTTGGGCGCGGAATACATGTATAGGAAAGCGGAGACATTGCAGAATCGGGTTTATTCGATACCGGCGGAAATCGATGATTCGATTGCGCGGTTGAAACTTGAGTCGATGGGTATCAAAATCGATAAGCTGACTCCGGAACAGAAGAAGTATCTGGCATCCTGGGAGATGGGGACCTAACAGAGGTTATTGTATGTTCGAGAAAACCGCGGTTTATAGAGCCGCGGTTTTTTTATTTTTTTAAAAAAATCGCGTTTTTGAGTTTAAGACTATTCGGGATTTACCGACATACACTATGTAGAGAATTAAGAATTTTGGAGGAGGATTTAATGGCCACAGGCGTAGTAAAATGGTTTAATGACAAAAAGGGATTCGGATTTATTCAACGCGAAGATGGCGAAAAGGACGTATTCGTACACTACTCGGTCATTTCGGAGGAAGGGTACAAATCGCTAACCCAGGGTCAGCTTGTCGAATACAGTTTCGTACAAGGCCCCAAGGGACCTTTGGCCACCGAGGTGCGTAAATTATAGCAGGAAGCTTATAATCATAAAACCATGCCCCATTATGGGGCTTTTTTTTGCCCGCTATTATTTGCGCGCTTTGAAAAACATGATAGCGCCTATCGCAAAGAAGATTATATTACCTATCCAAACGGAAAGCAGGGGAGAAAGCTCTTTATTGTAGCCGAACGATTGGCCTGCCCGGAGAATCACAAAATACAAGAAGCTGATTATCACGCTCAAGCCAAGCCCCACTGAACCACCGGCGCGTTTCGGATTTGAGGCCAGCGGGATACCCAGTAGGATAATAATAAAATTAATAAACGGAAAACTGAATTTTAGATAGAGTTCGACCCTATCGCGGGCGGTGTCTTGTCCCATGATTTTTTTTAATTGAATTAATTCCAGCAATTCGAAAAAGCGGGTATCGCGCGGTTTTTTGGCCTTATGGCTCATCAATTCGGGGGTTTGGGATAAAAACGAGGCAAATAGGGTATCGTATTTGTTGAAGCTGATTTCTTTATCGCCATCGAAAATTCGCTTAACCGCTCCGGTCAATATCCAACCGGAATCAGCCCAAACCATCGTATTGGCCCTAATCGACGCTTCGATTCGGTTACTTTTTATTTTTTGAACAAGGGCGCCTTCAACGGTTTTTGTTTTTTCGTTGTAGGATCTGGCGAAGATGACCCAGCCATCTTTTCCGGGTTTGATGACGTTGGTGAGCAACAAGCCCTGAGTATCGGCGCGATGTTCGATTTGGGTTTTCTTAATCCAGTCGCGTTTAGCTTCCGCGGGCACCATCACAAAATCCGAGAAAATGATTATTATCAAGGATATGATAAACCCGCTTGTCAGAAGGGGAACGGAAAGCCGATACAACGACATACCGCTGGCTTTCATGATTGTCAATTCGTTATATCTTGAGAGGCCGCCAATGGTGAACATCGTCGCCAGAAGCACAGCCACGGGAATTACCAAAACCGTTATAAACGGCAAATATAGTATGTAGTATTGGGCTATGAGATAAACAGGCGCTTTGTTGTCAATGAATTTATCGATATTTTCGATTATGTCGACAATAAGGACTACTATTATAAAAGCCAGAAGCGAAAAGGCCAAGATATAAAAGAATTTACTCAGGATATATTTATCGGTTATTTTCATTTTTGCGGCCGGGGTATAAATTTCTTGAAGAATTCGATTCCTTCAAGCGAGGTTTTTCGATTAACCGTAAACACCAATATCAGGCCGGTAACACCAATAACGATATTGGGAAGCCACATAGCCATGGCGCCGTTGAGATACATGCGGTCGGCCAGTTCTTCGCCGCCAATGAGAAAGGCCCAATAGACAATGAAAAACAGTAACGAAAGGGCCAGGCTTGTGGCCAGACCGCCTTTGCGCGCCAGCACTCCAAGAGGGGCTCCTAGAAGGACAAAAACGATACAAGCCACCGGTATCGAGAATTTTTTATGAATTTCGACTGTCATCGAGTTAATTTGCCTTTTGTAGGTCTGGATGGTTTTCATTTCATATTCGATACGGGTCAGCGTGTCTTTTGGCTTAAAAGAAGCGGCCCTGTTTTCGGCTTTTTGGGCGGCAATTTTGACTTCTCTCTCGGAGGGGGGGCCGCCGGTTAATTTGATGACATCCTGTTTGATTATCTCGTTGATTTTTTTCTTGGATGAGTCTATTTGTGCCTGGAAATTTCTATTTTCGTTCCTCATCATGGCCACCGACATTTCGCGATCGCCGCGCGATTCTGACGTTGAGCGTTGTAGTTCGGAGGAAGCTCCCTCCAGGGCTATCGTTTGTTTTCTGAATTCGGTGCGGCGATAGCGTTCCGGGTTGTCGGGATCGGGTTCGTGGATTTCGCCATCGTGGAGATTCATAATCAAGCGAGAGCCGTCAGGGGTGAATTTGATATCGCCGCTTTTGGCAAGGATAGTCCGGGGTGTTTTGGGGTCTTTATGTTCGAAAATAGTGATGTCGCGGATTTCGGACGTTTTGTTGTTCACTTTTTTCACCAAGATATGGTAGCCGTCGAAATAGTCGAGAAACACATTTTCTTCGAGGCTCCAGGTCGGTTTTTTGCGGGTGATATCGGTCATCAGAAGGCGCGCGCGATGGTTGGCGTTGGGGAGGACTTTATCGTTGAACCAGCTTAGGGCGATTGCCAAAACAAGCCCCATCAGCAAGCCGGGCATAATCAGGGTCGGCATGGAGATGCCGCAGGCTTTAGCGGCCACGATTTCATTGTCGGCGGAGAGACGCCCATAGCCCATGAGAGCGGCTACCAGCATCCCCATAGGGACGGAGAGCGCCAGCATCCAAGCCAGGCTGAGGCCGAAAAACTCCAACACAACCCAAACCGAAATGCCCTTGGTGATAATCAGGTTCATGATATCAAGGATAGCATCCATGATAAGGACAAAGGTGCTGATACCGACGCCGAAAAGGAACGGCCAGAATAGCTCTTTGAGAACATATCGCCAGAGAATTTTCATCGGGTGTATTATATCGAAAGCAGGATGATTCAACAAGGGGTTTTATTGAGGACCGGTTAGGTCGCAATTACCCAAAGCAGGGTCTGCTACCCGCCAGAGCCTTAAAATGCGGCTTCGGGAATCATAGTCCTCAAAACAAGGAAAACACTTATATATGAATTGATTTACCCATAATCTAGAATGATTATACAAGTTTTAGTATATCTTATTGCTTTCTGGGTCAGATATCTTCGTCAGTAAGGATAGCAATTTTATTTATAGGATCGACAATCAATTTTAGATTAAGTAATTTCAAAAAATCCATTCCAATTAATATATCTTCCGATGGCGAAATAACAGTCACACCAATTGCATGTTTAGATTCGACTTCAACCATTCCGAGACAATATAGAAAAGATTGTGATTTTCCATCAGCCAATGTTAGTGGGACTACTCCGCCTATTGGCAAACCTGCCTTAATTGCTGCAAGGAGTGGGACAGATGGAAAACCGGTAAAACCAGTATCCATCCCTGCGTCAAAGGTATGTTTCCCATATATTCCAATGGCCGGTCCACTAAGAATAATGGGGAATTTAGGTATATTTTGGCCTTCAAAAGATTGAGTAATCCGCATGAGATAACAACGTCCCCATCCGATAAACGCCT
>JAAYTW010000243.1 GCA_012517955.1 Candidatus Zixiibacteriota bacterium
ACATTTCCCCTTTATCGTAGGAATAGCTTTCGGGCTGTGGGGATTATATTTGGTCATTCATTTTATCGGTCAGAGCAATATAAACGGTATTTTTTCGATTCTAGTCGGGCTGGGCCTAGTTGCGGTTGGAGTTGTCAGCCTGTTGCTTTTATTGAAACGCCTTAAAAACGATAAGCGACGCTAACAGAATTAAATCTTTTTCCGCGGCTTAAAATTTTATTCAATTGCAATCGCTGATATGCTTGGCTATAATTCGCCATAGCAATAAAAAGTATCAATATCTATACCAACGAAACTTGCCGGCCTCGGGCGGGATAGAGATAGGGAGATGCTCGCTGCCCGCTATTCCCCATCCCCGCCCTCGGCCATATCCGTCGGTCGTATAATATCCTTGAATTTCTCATCAAAATGCGATTCGAACCAGCGATCGATTATCGATTTTTTGAAGCGCCACTCCTTGCCCAGTTTGGCCGCCGGTATCCGTTTTTCCTGCGCCCAGGTGTATATGGTCTGTGGCGTCATTTTCAGATAAGCCGCCACTTCTTCCAAGGTCATGATATCACTGTCCATCAGCGCTGTCCTTGCCTATATGCTCAATCCAGTCGGTATCAAGCGTCTGGGGATTGTAGGGGCTGGATATGTCATCCCGGTCGCCTTCGGATTTAGGTTGATTTGGGCTGATAAGCTGGTCAACCGCGTATATCATCGCCGCATAGAAATTCCCCTCACGATGCGCGAACAACTCGTACGCTCTTCCCCTAATCCCCAGAAATGGTCTAAAACTCCATGCCAGTTGAATCCCGACGAACGCCAGAATAATCACCCAGAACCGAAACACCACCACGCCCGTGCGCGGGTAGACATTCTTTTTTTCGCAGGAATATTTAAGCGCCTGCACGATTGTGTTCATCCCAAAAATCCCGGCGAACACGAATATCGCCACATGTAGCAAGTGAAGGAAATAATAATTGCTGCCAGTTAATAAAAAGATTATCACGATTGGCGTGAACGACAGCATAATCGACGCCATCAGCACGAACCCGGAAATAATTATCGAAATCATCTGGTGAAGTTTAAGCCGCGACCCCAAAATAAACTGCACTATAAAAAACGCCGGAAAACAAATCAACAACGTCAGATTGAACAGCACGGCTAATTTCACTCCGGCCGTTATCGCCTGAATAAAGCTCTGGTACGCCCCCATGACAATTCCGTATACGAACAAAAACAGACAGAGTATTATAAATTGCCCGAAAATCCTTTTCGTCGCCCCGTCATCAGAAATAATTCTTTCGAAAAATGCCTCCGAATTAGCCAGCGATGGATAATTATCGAGTGAAAACAGTTTATCGCCCATATTTACCTCCATATCATTGTTCTTTGATTATAATATATGATTATATAGGCAGATATGCAAGTGTTTTTTATTGTTTATTAATGTTTATTGATGTTTTTAATTATATCTGATATTAACTACATATGATACTTAAAGTTAGAAAAACCAAACCCGGATGGAATAAAATCGTAATAATAATTGTATAATTTCAATAATGTTTTTATTTTGCTTTCGGTTATACGAAAATCTTGAATATTTATACTCAAGGGGATATCCATGAATTCCAAACCGCGCTTATACGATGAGTTCGCATCCTGGTGGCCGGTGTTATCGGCGCCGGAGGATTACGCAGAGGAAGCCGAAATTATTCGCCGGGTGCTAACCGAATCTACTCTCAATAAAATCGAAACGGTGCTCGAATTGGGTTCCGGCGGCGGCAATAACGCCTCGCATTTGAAGGCCCATTTCAAAATGACACTGGTCGATATCTCTCCCGGGATGTTGAAAGTTAGCCAAAAACTCAATCCCGAATGCGAACATATTCAGGGCGATATGCGAACGGTTCGTCTTAATCGTCTTTTCGATGCGGTACTTATTCATGATGCTATCAGCTATATGACCAATCTGGCCGATTTGAAACAGGCAATCGAAACCGCCTATGTTCACTGCAAACCCGGAGGCGCCGCGCTGTTCGCGCCCGATCACACTAAAGAGAATTTCCGCCCGTCAACTTCCCATGGCGGCCATGATGTCGAAGGCCGCAGCCTTCGCTACCTCGAATGGGCGCACGACCCGAATCCCAACGATGATAACTGCATCATCGATTTCGCCTATTTGTTGCGCAATCAGAATAATCAGGTCTGGGCGGAATACGACCGCCATATCACCGGATTGTTTTACAAGGAGGATTGGCTGCGGATTATCGCCAACACCGGTTTCTTCCCCAAGACGATCCCGTTCGAACACAGCGAAATCGAACCCGGCAGTTGCGATTTTTTTATCGGTAAGAAGCCATAAACGACAGGAGTTGTTTTAATTAAAAAAGCGATTATGATTATCCTTGCTTTTCTGTTGATTTGGGCCGCTTTTTATGCCACAATCAATCAAGGAGATTC
>JAAYTW010000244.1 GCA_012517955.1 Candidatus Zixiibacteriota bacterium
GCGTACGTCAAGAATCTGCAACACGCTCGGGTCATAAACAATTGTGAATTCGAAACCGCCGATGCAGGTGCAGCCGCCGTCTAAGGTGACTGGCATCCAGGCAGAGTAGCCGGGCCAGATCGGGAACGAATCGGGCATATCAGCAACCATCTTGCCGATTAAACCGTTGGTCGAGAAGCCGGCGATGGTGCAGGAAGCATGATCGGTACCATCATAAGCGTCGATCACGATATTAACATTATTGAGAGCGACGCCACAGAAATCGAGATAACCACACCAGTGACCGGGTTCATTTGTAACGGTCACGACTGTGCCATGGCTGGAGGTGACGGTAATCATGTTGCCGTCAACATCATCCACGCAGAATACATAGTCTGAATAAGCATGGCCGCAGAAATCGGCCGGCAGAGTCGGGCAGGTAATCGTCGGGGCCGAGTTGGCCGAGAACAAGAACCAGGCATAGTGAGTTGTCACAGGATAGCCGGGACCGCCCAAGGTATCGCCCATGGCAGGGCCGCCCAAAGTCGAGCTGACGCCATCTTGCAAGATACCAGAAAAGGCATTACCAGTCCAGCCGCCGGGATCCGGCAAGGTATGAACCACGAAGTTCAAAATCTGGGTCGGCTCCGTAAAATGTAAATACGGATTAGAGCCGCCGCCGAGATCGGCGAAGCCTAAGAACGAACGGCTATGCCAACCAGGTGGGTTCGGCGGGGATGTTTCGAATGCGTTTAAGAATGAGGCATCATCCCAAGCAGTGAACGGATAAGAAAAGGTACAAAGAGACTGCGGAATAGCATCAAAATAGGTGTCACTGACGCCCAAGGGGAGGTGACAGTCGGCAACATAAGCCGTCGGGTCCATTATAATGTAAACCGGGACATTCACGTTGGCATTATCTTTACCATTGATAGTGTCATGCCAAACGGTGCCGGTGAAATATCCGCCGTAGTAGACGTCAACCTGGGCAAACGCCGAACCTATCAAGAGAAACATCGCTAAAAGCGATAATCCTAAAAGTCTTTTCGTCATGTTTTACTCCTTCAATTCACACAAATGGAAGTTGGCTGTAATAAAACTCCCACACACAAGGTTTCGAGGAAATCCCTTTCCTCTAAACTCCCCTCTTTTTGTAGTACCCTGGTTTAAATTACTACATCACCTCCTTCAAGGAAATCAGGTAAAAAATTCATTATTTCAATCATCGCTACTTTACTTACGGTTCTATCTGTTTCGAAATTATCATTATCCCATTAAATCTTAATAAGGGGGTGGTTCAGGTCCTATTCCCTTAAAATATCGCACAAGATATGTAACATCGCCGCCGGAGACAAACCCATCGTTGTTGGCATCCCCAGCCTTAACTATACAGGGGCCGGCGGAGACTCCTTTAAAATAGCCGACCAAGTAAGTGACATCGGAACCCCGCCTTTCGCCGTTGCAATTGACATCGCCGCGAATCACGATAGTTGGATCAATAGTCATCATGATACTGCCATTATAGTAATAGGTGGGGTTAGTATAGCCAGACGAATCAGCAACGAACAGAAGCTCAATGGTTAAAGGAAGGTAAAAATTAACTATTGTGTCCGTATCGAAATCGGAGGGAAGTCTAAATATCATATTGAAAATCAGGCCGTGGCCGCTGTCAAGGGCTACTGGATATGGCGGTAAAGTGTCAAATCTGGCCAACCCGACCGCGTAAATGCTATCAGGATAATATGGGCTGGGAGCGCAATAAAAGTATTCCCACGGAAAATGTTCAATAACCGAGGTGAGCGTATCTATAAGCGTATCTATTGGAATACCAATCGAATCCCGAATAATAGTAACATAAAGAGTAGTATCGTATTCGATATGGTAGCCCAAGCGACCGCCTATAGTATCGGCCCCATCAAAATAGACCGGCTCGGGAAACGGAGCGTGAATAATCATGTTGAAACCGGAAATCGGGCAGGGGTTGCCCAAAACAACCGGATAACGAACGACCATCCTGTTAACCACGGTCGTATCTCTCAAATAAATTGTATCGGCACAGGTCTGCGCCGAGGCCGATACTGTCAGTATAACAGCCACTGCCACGATTTCAAATAACGTTACGATTAATGTTTGCCTCATCGAGCTTCCCCTGGCTCCTTTCGAAGTAAAATCCATTGTTTATTTTGTTTTTTAAGCCATTAACAAACGTGCAGGTTTTTACTCCTTATTTAGGCGTTTCCCCAAAGCATTTTATAGTCGAAATCATTTTTTGCCGTTCTTGGGTGAAGAAGCCGCATTAAATACTTCTCCCATTACTTTACCTGTATTTACGCGATGTTGATAATCATTGATATACTTCTAATCATCTCAATAAGCTCGCGGTATTCTTTGAGAATCTATCGCTGCCCTTTCATGATTAAGAAGCACAATCAATTTTCAACACCTAACTCCAGAAGCATCATAGCCAGAAGCCATGCGGAGTTACTTCAGGCACACTTAAATATATATCATGATGAGTTGATGTCAAGAAA
>JAAYTW010000245.1 GCA_012517955.1 Candidatus Zixiibacteriota bacterium
GGGTAGAATTGGCCAGCCACCGCGGGTTGTCTTATTTGTTTGTTCATATCAGCCTCCAGAAATGGGGCGTTAACGATGCTTGATGCCCAGGTTAGAAATGCTATGATTGCCAGTTTGTTCATGGTTAAATAATAGAGCAAGGCGGGGGGGAGGTCAAGCTAAAAGGGAAATTTGGAGTAGGTCGAAACCCTTGCGGTTTCGACAAATTTTATTATAAATTATCCTATGACCAATATTCGCCGCTATTTTGCGGAAGGACAAATTAATTTCTTAACCCATGTGACATATAATCGGATACCAATCTTAACCGACAATATCGATTTATTTTGGAATGCCTATCAATATTCATGTGGTAAAAATGGCGCTGATTTAATCGCCTGGGTGATACTACCCGACCATGCTCATTTGTTGATAAATCCAGCCGGCAACAACCTGCCAAATTTGATGAAATTATTTAAACTGAAATTTTCCGGTCTTTATCGTGCCAAACATCATTTATTGAAAGGTCGAATCTGGCAGAATAATGTCGAAACCGCAAGGGTTTCGACCTACTTTGCTCCGATAATCGCATAGTATTCGGGAATCATGGCTAACTATAGCAAATCAAAAGGGAATGTCAAGAAGCAGTAATCGTTCTTGTGCGCGGCACGCGTCCTCGCGTGCCCGTCCCGGTGCCTCAGAATGTCGCGCCTGCCGCTTCTATCTTGATAGACAAAAAGAACCCTTATTCAGCCTTTACTATAGTATATTTACTACTGTTTTTGCTCCACCATTCGAGGCATTCATCTTTGGAGGCATTGGCGCTTAAGCCTTGGTTTGTTAATTCGTTGAGATTTCCGATAAATGCAGAATCCCCCTCACTGTAAGTATACTTGCTCGGGTATTGATTTGTTAATTCGGCAATTGTTTCAATAAAGACGAGGTCTCCCTCTTTGATTTTATCAATCATGTACGGTATTGCCACTATTCCCAGGTTCCTGATGCGATTTAGCTGCTTTTCCGCTTCCTCAGTATTATTTTCTTCCAGAAACTTTTTTCTCGCCGAATAGTAACGGTCAAATGTATTCTTGGTTTCTTTTATACCGTTTTTCCACCAATCTAGAAACAAAGCCGCTTTAGTAATGGCATCTCCGCGTTTCCCCTTCGGCCAATCCTCTATTTCAAAAAATTTCCGCGTTATCGGTGGTATCGCAACTTCTAGTTGAAAGTCGAAACGATACTCATTCTTTTCCATTTTCTCGAATATTAAAGGTAATGCCGGTATTCCAAGTTGAATTATGGCCCTCATATGGTTATTGAAAATAGCAAGATCGGAAACCGAATTTGCATCTACATATGTTTTCCAAGCTTTGTATTCAACTTCAAAACGATTTTTCAAATCGGTATCCTGACCTGATGCTACGGCGAAGAGCAGGGCAATGAGAACACCGGGCCTTAAAAAGTATCTTAATTTCATAACATTACTCCTTTTTACCTCGTGGTCGCATATTGTGCGCGGCACGCGTCCCCGCGTGCCCGTTCGTTACTAATTATGTTTCTTTGCTTTCCCCTCAGTCCAACGATATTCCTTATCTATTGGTAACAGTCCCGAACGTATATTCAACCAATCGCCAGCGCTCGAATATCTCCAATCGGCCGGGGAGTTTACAAATCCGGATTTTACAGGATTATTATGGATATATTCAAGTTTAATTCTAAACC
>JAAYTW010000246.1 GCA_012517955.1 Candidatus Zixiibacteriota bacterium
CCGATGGCCCTTTGGCTTCCGGCATAGAGAGCGGCATGCTGCATGATTGGCAGTACTTGTCCATTTGTTACTCCTTCAATTTAATCGTGATGGTTTATGGTATGGCCGATATTCTTTACAGCCGATACCGGTTATGCGATTCATGCGTCAGGATGGCGTCGTGTTTAGCAGACGACATCCCGACGCTGTTTGCCAAATTTATTTTCATACTACGCTCCTACGTTATATCATGCGCACGCCCGCAGGTTATTGGCAATCACCGTCAATACCCCATGTTTATTCTGCGCTTTACCGGTAACCTCCAAAATCGGCTTGCGGAAAATCCGCGCCCCAAACTTGCGATATATTTCCGGAAACACGGTCACCTCGAAATAATCCTGGCTGTCTTCCATGGTCAAAAACACCATCAACTGACTGCCGTTGGTCTTGATTCGTTTACGGTCCACCACCAATCCAACTATCCGCACATCCTTGCCTTGCCGCCCTGATAGTTCAATCGACTTGGTGCAGTTGTCACTTTCGGCCACCAGTTCCGTCGGATGGCAACTTATTGCCATTTCCAATATCTCCTGTTCGGCGGCCAGCTTTTCGGCCAGACTGTAATCGGGTAATCCCGGCGCGAATTGTAATTGCGGCGCCCAGAGTTCGCCTAAACTGAACGCTTCTGGTTGATGGCGTAATATTTTTTCGCCGTATAGTTTCATATACCACAACAGCGATGGCCGGGTTTCCCCCAGAAAATCGAGCGCCCCGACCCGAATCAAGCTGATAGCCTCATCTTTGCCGGGATGGACCCGCGCCAGAAAATCGGCCAATGATACGAATGGTCTTTTGGCTCTTTCCGCGATTGTTTTGTCTATAGTCTCGGCCGATAGGTTTTTCACGAATGCGAGGCCGATTCGCAAACAACCATTGTCGACCTCGCATAATCGGGAGGGTTTATCTATATCGGGTGGCGAAAGTTTCGCGCCCAAACGCCGGGCTTCATCGGCATAAACAAACGGGGCGTAATAACCGGCGAAATTGTTCAGCATCGCGGCCATGAACTCCACCGGGTGATGCGCCTTCAAAAACGCGGCCCGGTAGCTCAACATGGCGTAGGTGGCCGCGTGGGCTTTACAGAATCCATAACCGGCAAACTTGGTCAGAAGCGCGAACACCTCGCGGGCTTTCAGATAAGGCACGCCGCGCGCTGTCGCCTGATTCATGAATTTATCCAGAAAAGCGTGGAACTCTTTTACGTCGCGCTCTTTTGTCATGGCTTTGCGAAGCAGGTCCGCTTGTCCCGGTGAAAATCCGGCCATCGCCTCGGCCACCCGCAACACCTGTTCCTGGTAGATTATATTGCCCAGCGTTTCTTTGAGTATCGGTTCCAGCGATTGATGCGGATATTCGACCGGCCGTTCGCCCGCCAGTCGTTCCAGAAACACCTTTTTCATTCCGGATTCGGCGGCTCCCGGACGAATCAGCGCCAGCGCCAGCGTGATATCATCCAGCGTTTTCGGCTGCATTTCTATCAGAAGCGACCTCAATCCCGGCGATTCTATCTGGAATACGCCGATAGTGCGCCCCTGCCGAAGCATATCAAATGTAGTCAGATCGTTATAATCATATTCAATTTTAGCGCCGGCCGCAGTTGCGGCGAACGCTTCCGCATCACCGATAGTAGAAAGCCCACGTTGTCCGAGTAAATCAATCTTGACCAATCCCAGCGCCGCGATATCGTACATGTCATACTGGGTAATCGCGATTCCCTTGGCCGAAAGCTGCAACGGCGCCATATCCAGCAATTCCCCCGGCGCGATAACGACTCCGCCGCAATGAATCGACAGATGACGCGGAAACCCCTCAATCTTATAAGCTAGTTCGATAATCGTTTTGTACGGTTCTTTATCCAATGGAAGGTCCCGGCATTCCGGATATTTTTGCATAGTCTTTTGCAAATCGCCGAGCTTTCCCCACGGCAAGCGTTTTGTGATATCCGAAAGCTCCGCGCTTGATAGCCCGAACGCCTTGCCCAGTTCCCGAATCGCTCCCCGGGCCGCGAATGTGTTAAGCGTGGCAATCATCGCTACCCGATTTCGTCCGTATTTCTCGTAAACGAAATCGAGCAC
>JAAYTW010000028.1 GCA_012517955.1 Candidatus Zixiibacteriota bacterium
AGGCTTAATCCGCTCGATATTCCAGTTACGATTTCGATGCCCGCGAATGCCTCGGGCAATATGGATGTTACCGTTAGCTCCAGTTCCGCTATCGGCGGCGCCCTGGTGCGTATCAACCATGCCGGCGTGGAGCTCGGCACCCCGACCGCCGATAACATGACCCTGCTCTACACTGATAAAAATGACGTGCTGTCAGTAGTTTTGTACGATGGAACGATTCCTGCGGGGAAACATACGCTGTTTACCGTGCCGGTTATCGGTTCCGGTTCGCTGACGTTCGGCGATGTTGACGTTTCGGATGAGATTGGCCACACATTGCAAGCTCAGGCCAAAATAGGCGAAGCGCTTCCGACATCGTTCAGCGTAGCCCAAAACTACCCGAACCCGTTCAACGTTAAGACTTCGATCAGCTTTGCGCTTCCAAAGGCGGCCGATGTGAAAGTCACAATTTATAATGTTGCTGGTCAGGTTGTTCAGACAATCAACGCCGGGCATATGGATGCCGGAATCAATTCAGTTATCTGGGATGCCAGCAATGTTGGCAGCGGCATTTATCTGTACAAAGTGGATGCCGGAGAGTTCACTAAGACCATGAAGGCGACACTGCTTAAGTAATGACATTACGGTTTTGGGAATCAGAGTTCCCGAAACACCGAAAGAAGAGAAGTAGTTAATTGAATCGGGAGTCCCGCGCAGGGGCTCCCGATATTTTGTTATTATGGGGTTTGAAAAACGAGATGTGAGTTATGGGGCGAAGAAAGGAAATTGAGAAAATCCCGTATAATTCCAGGATTTTTATCAAAATATTTATATTGAAAATGGCAAAATTAAGCGGACGACTAAAGGGAAATTACGAAAAGTTGTTATGTGAATACTGTGAATCATATTTAAAGGATTTTGAAATATATACAAGCGAAATCTTTTTATCGCTGGATTGAACTGGAAAGCATTGAAAGCGGTGAATTAATAACGATGAAGGAATTGATTATAGTATATACAGCTCCCCAACAGTGCCGACTATAATATATAAGGATGTCTCAATTTGCAAAGGGCGGGGAAGCTCGACTAATCGTCGGCCTATTCGTTTAGTATTTGCCAGAGTAGAAACGCCGACCTACTTTGATGGCCCTTGATGCGTCAGCTCAACCTCTAACTGAAGCATGGCGCGGCCGTTGTGTTGCATCCGCCGGAGATAATCGAGGTACTTATCAGAGACATCGATTAGTCGTTGGGAAGATAGATTCCATAAAAATAGGTTGCTTGACGTGCCAACTCTTTCGTAATACAGCAGCGAATCTTCTAACCAGCCGTAGTTGGCGCCGTTGTTGATAAAAGCAAATCCATTACTCTGTAAAGTCGAATCGAATATATCCACACCCCAACTTTCGTGGATGACCGTACCACCCAACAGATGCATAAGCGAGGGGGAAATATCAACCTGACCGCAGATTCTCGAAATTCGTTGCGGCATAATATCCGGCCGTCCGGGGCAATAAATCAATGAGGCGATTCGGAAATTGCCGATTATATCATCGGGTTTGTCCATCACATGGCTGTGGTCGGCTATCAACACGAATATCGTATTGTTGAAATAGGGCTCTTTGGAGGCGGCTTCGAAAAAGCGGCCCAGCGCCCAATCGGAGTAGCGGAAAGCGTTCAACCCTTCATGATAATCAAGCGATTCGGGAAATACCTCGAAGCTTTTATCGGGAAGCACGAACGGGTCGTGATTCGACAGAGTCAGAATTGTCCCGAAAAACGGTTGTTGCGATTGAGCGAAAATCTGGTTGGCGCGGGCAAGCACTATATGGTCGGGAATTCCCCATTTGCTGGATTCATCCCGGTTGGGGAAATCCTCGATACCGACGAAGTTTTCGATTCCCTGTTTGCGGAAAAAGCCGCCCATGTTGTCGAACATTAAATCACCGCCGTAGATGAAGTAAGATTGATAGCCGCGCTCCGATAAAATTTGCGGCAGTGAAATAAACGGCAGCGATGCCCCATACAGTTTCATCACGGTGCGGCCCGGCAGCGATGGGAACGAGCAGAGTACCGATAGAAGACCGCGATTAGTTCTCATTCCGGATGCGTACATATTTTCGAACAGGATACTTTTCTCGGCAAGCGAATCGAAAAACGGCGTGACGCCGAGATTACATCCTAAGGCCCCCACGAAACGAGCCGCCCAGCTTTCCATGAATATGATTACCACGTTGTATTGAACTGAATCGTTTTTAGGGTAGCGGCTGATTCGCTTTAATGAGCTTTCCGGTTCAAGCAGGCTGTCCGATTTTGATACAACCAATTCTTGAACGGTTCGCAGCGCATCCCGCGATGGCATAAACTTGTAGGTTTTCGGATTATGGCGGCTGACATCGTTGTAGTATTCGTATAAGCTTCGGCTTAAGGTGAAAGTACCATTCAGTGAAAGTTCGTTGGTGAAATAATGTTTAGCGTGATACGCGCCACCCCAATCGAGCGCCGCCACGGAGAAACTTCCCCTCATAGTGATTGCCAGAAACAGTCCCCCGGCCACGAAGTATATTATTCTTGTTATCAGGTCGATATTGGATTTCGTTTTTAATGTTCTACCTAATCTGGTCGCGGCCCAGATAAATATCGCCGTTAAAATTATCCACCCGATTATATAGTTGAGATAAGGCGTGCTGGTTTTGATACTATACCAGACCATTCCCGGCTGATCCAAATAGGTATAGAACCAGACTCCCAAATGGTCGCCGAAAGCGCCGAAATATTCGATATCAACTAGCCCAAGTAACAACACGATTGCGAACAGAGCATAGAAAATCCCCATGATAATTTTCCTGCCGATTTTCGAGAACTCGAATCCGATATAGGGAAGAAAACTCAAGATAAAAAACGGGGCTATCAAATAGCTTAATACCGACATGTCGAATTTCATTCCATAGATTAATCCGCTCAAGATTTCGGCGGCCGGTATTGACCGCGCCAGATTATGGTGTCGCCAGAGAAATAAAAGGCGTTCGAGGCTTAAGAATATCATCCCCAGGATATAAATGCCGGTCCAATAGATTATCGTTCTGGGAGGCTTGATAAGATATTTAAACATCGCAGTAAATAGCAATTATTTTTCTGATATTATCTCGCGTCTTGCCCGACAAGGTTTGACCCAACATATCCGGCGATGGGGTCATGTCCGTATCAGGCGACCTAAGACCCGGTCGAACCAAAAACCCGATTTGTCACCGTGAGCCCAAAATTTAGGGGCGCAGTATGCTGCGCCCCTACACGAAACTTATTTATTGATTTCTTTATTCTTCAATCATTTCGACATTGGCTCGCGGAATAATCGCCCGGCGGCCATCCGGAAACTCGACCTCCAAAACGCGGGCATGCGATTCCGATTCCAGTTTTTGCAGGGGAGCCGGAAGATCCGTAACTTTACCCAATAGGCCGAAATACGGCTCGCGAATCACCCGTATAGGCGAACCAATCGCCAAACCGACATTTCCCTGCAGATGAGCGTCATCGACGCGCTTGATATCTTCCTTGTAGGGGATTACCACCTCCGGGCGGATAACGCCGGCGCGAATTTGAGTCGCCCCATTGATACAGGCCATCTGGCCCTCTTTGGATTTAAGCAACTCATACGTCTTATGCGCCATCATGATTTCGCCGAAACCTTCGGTAACGACCAGAGTGATTCCCTTTTTCTCGTTGCCGGTGATTGCCACGCCAAGGTCATAGCCCAAAAAGTCGCGGAGGTCCTTATCGTTAAAACCGCCGACCACGATACCGACCGCGCCCACTGAAATTGCTTTTTGAAGACCGGCCGCCGTAACCAACGACCCGCCAACAATAACGCATCCCTTGCAAGAATCGTCGATTTCTTTCTCGGTCAGGATTTCGGTATTGGATTTCGAGACAATTTTAATCGGGCCATGAGTTTCGCCGCCGATTCCGAAAATCCCCTGCACGAACGCGCCCCAAGTGGTAACAGCCACCCCCTCGCGCGGATAAATTTCCGTAACTTCGCCCTCCAGATAAGCCTTAACCTCAACCGGAATTGGGGCGCCGCGAAGCAACACCTGGCCGGTGACCTTGGAGATATTTTCGATTTTGCCGGCAATCTTGGCTTTGGCTACCGAGGTGAACATCCCGAAAAAAGATTTAGAACGGGCGATTACTTCGTCCTGAGCAACCTCTTCACCCTCTTTTTTAACCATCGCGTCAAAAACATCCTCAGGCGGAATCCCCAATATATTGGCGACATTGACCGGTTCGACGGTGCCGGGGAGTTCGGTGCGGGCGACGACCGTATCCGGCGACACTTTGTCGCCCAACTTCACCACGACTTCGCCTTTTAGGGGCAGGATTCGCTTTTTGGTGATTTTCATCTTGTTGGTTACCCGGAGACCGGGGGTATATGCATGAGCCATAGGAACCTCAATCCTTCTTATCTTAAAGCCACAATATCTCTATGTCTGGTGCCCCGACTTTTTGCCGGAACAACCTTAAATATTAATAAATAGGCAGGACAAGAGCAAGTAAATTTGAATAAACCCAGGCAAAAACGAAACAAGATGATATACCACCCGTACTTATAACATCCAGCCCGGGTGCCCCATCCGCTCTGCGGTGGGGGTCATGAATCAATATCGTAAACCTTAATATTATAGATAATTGTCGGGTTTCTCCACCGTTTATGACGGTGTCGAAACGCCGACCTACAAATTCTGTCGGGTCGGGCGACCCGACAGCAATTCGATACGGCCGCCATGAATGGCGTCCCTACGGGGAAGGGCGTATGGCAATACGCCCCTACGCGAATGCGAGCATGATATATCGTGCCCCTACGGGAATTATTACAGGCGGGCAAAGGATGCTTTGCCCCTGCGCGGATATGTCTATTTTGTCTGATGAATTAACAGGCTATCGAGATATGCCTGGGCGGGTTTGACTTCGGGGTTGCGGGCGCCTTTGGGGGTTTGGGCGTAACGGTCGAGATATTTCGTGGATGGGGGACGTCCACGTCTGCCATCAAAATACGTGGCGCACGAGGACGTACGCCACGCACTTTCGCCGCCCCTGCAATTGTCGGGTTTATCCACCGTTTACGACGGTGTCGAAACGCCGACCTACTTAATAAATATCAAATCCCATATTCGGTAGGTCGGTGTTTCGAAGCGAAGCGCAGAAACCCGACAAATCGTTTTCATTCGCCAAAATCCCCTTCAAACGTTAAATCATCTTTAATTCCCCAAATTCGTTCATACATACCAGCCATATAAAATTTATTTAACGATGAATGTTCATATGAAAACGGGTCACTAACCATCCCATGTTTTACCGGATTGTAATGGATATAATTCAGATGATTATTCAAATCGGTTTGGTCCCTAATGACATGATCCCAGAAACGATTTTGCCAGACTTTACTATCGCCATATTTTTTCCGGTATCCTATCGCATATCTTAATTTGAAATTATGAATCAAATGAGATATCCCATTTTCTCCGGAATTCACCAAGATATGAGTATGATCTGGCATTATTACCCAGGCCTCAAGCTGTACGTTGCCCCAGCTTATCCAAAATAATTCGACATCTTTAAGCAACGATTTTTGCCGATTCCGGGTAACAATCGTGATATAATATAGGGTGTTTGGGATATCGATTCTTCTTAATGTTTTCATAGCTTAATCGATTGTCGGGTTTCTGCGTCCGCCATAAGCGGACTCCGAAACGCCGACCTACTTAATAATGCTCTACTTCCCCCGCTCCTCCCGCATCTTGGCCAGCCACCACTCCAGCTTTTCTTTGAGCTTGGCCTCCAGGCCGCGGTCGGTGGGGAAATAAAAGCGGCTGCCCAAAAGCTCCTCTGGAAGGCATTCCATATAGGCAAACGCATCCTCGAAATCGTGCGCGTATTTGTAGCCCGAACCGTAGCCCAGCTCTTTCATCAAGGATGTCGGCGCGTTGCGGATAACAAGGGGCACCTCAGCGGCCGGTTTTTCCTCGATAGCTTTCTTGACCGCTTTTTCCGCCATGTAAATCGCGTTTGACTTGGGGGCCAGCGCCATATAAACCACCACCTGCGCCAGCGCCAGTTCGCCCTCCGGCGTGCCCAAAAAATGGTAGATATCCTTGGCCGCTAGCGCTAATGTTGTGGCGCGGGGGTCGGCCAGCCCGATATCCTCCACCGCGAACCGCACCAACCGTCGCGCGATATACAACGGCTCTTCGCCCGCTTCCAGCATGCGGTACAGCCAGTACAGGGCGGCGTCGGTATCCGAGGCTCGCAGCGATTTATGTAGGGCAGAAATCAGGTTGAAATGTTCATCCCCGGCCTTGTCGTAGCGAAGCGACTTCTTCTGGGCGGCCTCGCCGATAGTTTCGATTGTCACCGTCCGCTTGCCTGTCTCATCGGGAGGCGTCGATTCGGCCACAAACTGCAGCATATTGAGCGCGATTCGGGCGTCCCCACCCGATAGTTGCGCCAACTGGTCGAGACTACCTTCGGCAAAAGAGATATTCATCCGGCCCAGCCCGCGTTTGGTATCGGAAGCGGCGCGGCTGATAATGGTCTTGATATCATCGACCGTTAGCGGCTTGAGCGTATAGACACGGCATCGGGATAAAAGCGCCGAGATAACCTCAAACGATGGATTCTCTGTAGTCGCGCCTATAAGCAGAATCGTTCCGGCTTCCACATGTGGGAGGAAAGCATCCTGCTGGGCCTTGTTGAAACGAT
>JAAYTW010000247.1 GCA_012517955.1 Candidatus Zixiibacteriota bacterium
GGGTAGAATTGGCCAGCCACCGCGGGTTGTCTTATTTGTTTGTTCATATCAGCCTCCAGAAATGGGGCGTTAACGATGCTTGATGCCCAGGTTAGAAATGCTATGATTGCCAGTTTGTTCATGGTTAAATAATAGAGCAAGCGGGAGTGGAGGTCAAGCTAAAAGGGAAAATCTGGAGGACCGAACTCCTGAGTTCGGAGAATAATATCAGCGCAACTGAGTTAGTTTGAATCTAATTCACTATTTATTGGCATCAATGAAATATAGCTTGCCTTCGTTATTTCTAATCCATGACCTAACCAAGCCGGGCTGCGGGTTCACAATATCTAGCGGTAAACCTGTATAGTGCGACAGCAATTTTGAATATACTGAATTATCCCAATGGTCAAAAAGCGGTTTTGAGCTTAAGCCCCCCAAAGGCATCTGTATAGTAGTTGCCACCTTTCCATTGGCGAACGACACATATTTAGGAGTCCTATTAAATAAAATACTACTATAAGCTATTTGAGAAAACACTTCCCTAAATTGAATTGGGTGGAGATTAACGCGCGAAAAATCGCCATAGAGCCCTCTAAATGACTTTTGAGCTCCACCATCCTGCAAGGCAGCAACAACAGCTATTTTATTCATTCTTAAACCCAAGGTCATTCCAGGTATATTATCAACAATATCCCACTGGTCATCCCTGTTTTTAAGTTCTTGTGCTCTGAAAATAAAAATCGATGCCGGCAGAAATCCCTTTAATTGATGCTTTTTTCTAATGCCCTGCATAAATAGATAGTGTGCCTTAAATTGGTCTAAAAAATCAGGAGTTAATATTTGCCCCGCCATCGGATTTTTTCTATCAACTAATAGAAATAATTCTTTATATAAAATCCCATAGAAAATTTTACTTAGCCAGTAATATAGAGTTGTTCTATCTATTCTTTTAAATTTATCGAATCCTGCATCAACGTAAAGTTTTATTTTATCTTCAATTGGTCTTAGGTATTCATTATTACATTTTTTACAACAAGGTATCGTTAAAGAACGATAAGGCAACTTTGTCCCATTTAAAAGTGTAAGTTTCTGATTCCAAAGATTATACTTTCGTTGTAACCATTTGGGAATAACATGCTCAACCGACCTAGAGGTTGCTTTTATTTCGTTTCCGCATAAAAAACAACAGCTATCATCGTAGTTACGGGCTTCAATCTTCTCAAATAACTCCTCGCTTTCGCGATCATACGCAGATGAATGTGATACTATAATAGTTTGCTTTTTCATTGTTTAACCGTCCGTATGCATAGATGCCTACATCGCCGCTTATTACTTTGGGCAGGGCGCGCAGGCCTGCTACCCACAAAATGCTCGATGCCCTAATATCACTTTCCGTTGCATCGCCCCCAGCACAATCTTAAAAAAATACAGGTATTTAAAACCGCAACTCCCTAAAAATATGCCACTAACCGCGTTATATCCGATCCCAAGAATTCGCAGTTACCATTAGCATCGCCAGCTGGGAATAAGCAGAAAAACGTTTCATATTGGCCATCAAGAAGCAAACAACTATATGGAGGTTCAGGACCTAATGATTTAAAATATCTTACCCCATAAGTAACATCACTGGGCCGAATCAATCCATCATCATTCATATCTCCTACAACGAATTTGCAGCAGGCCGGTGATAATTGAACATTTATCTCCATTGAATCTTCTAACATATTTATGGCATACAATACCGTATCTATAAAATGATAATGAGTAATGGATAGGTTAAATTGGCCCGGGCTTATCGATTCAAACCTAAATTCACCTTGGGAATTAGTTGTATCAATCCAATTAGTTGAATCTAATTGAACAATGGCCTTTTCTATCGGCGACCCATCTTGTATATTGGTAATATTACCATGAATATTAGTAATTACCTCTGTTGCAATTTTGTTGAAAATTGTATTTTTAACTGGTTGTCTATTTTCTATATTAGTATCGTTCCCTGCAACTTTGCCAAATGGCTGGCATAATGTAATAGAACCAGGTAATAATAAATAAAACGTTAACGCAGTTAGTTTATTTAACATAATATCGTATTTCCTTTTTCCCGCTTCGTTTTATGCCTACTTAACATGTATCCCACTCGCCTTTGGCCTGCCACGGTCTCCTAACTCCCCATCTATCAAATTTTCCCTAAGAACAAAACATCCTGATATTTAATAATCACTAATATTCCCTTTTCTCCGGGCCACCGGGCTTGATTATGCAAGTCTGGGACAACTGCCCTTAACGTATTTAATATAGCCGAGTTGGTCTTTGTGGTCAAGGGGAAATTCGGAAACCTCACCCCGTCCGCCGGTTGCCGGACACCCCTATCCCGCGCGGGAGAGGGGCCGGGGGTGAGGTCCCCCGCGTAGGGGCGTATTGCCATACGCCCTCCCCGGGCGGCTCGCGACCCGCCCGTACGTGTCGTGTCGGGTCTTAGGCGCCTGGCCGTGACCCGACACATAAACAGCAAAACCGCAGGGTCACGTCCGGCAAACGCCGGACTAAGACCCTGTGGAACATCAATCCCCCGTGGCGCACGGGGACGTACGCCACGCACGCAAATATCTTTTTCTTCAACAGCGTCACCGGTATCGTCCGGCAATCGTTGTCTCCGGCCGCCCGCGCGTTGGCCCGCTATTGACCGTTTTCATCGGCGGCCTTTGGCCGACCTTTATCAAGTTATTTTTATGCTCTGGCGAACTATGATTCCCGCTGCTTCTGAGAATAAACGGGTTTCAGGAATCGCTGTTCCCGAAACAAAAGAAACAAATATATCGACTTTTGTGTGGGCCTATTGTCATAATATCATTTCCCCCACTTGGCGCGCTCTTCTTTATCGAGCTGGCGCAAACAGAGCGAGGCGCTGCGGATAATCGTATACAGAAGAAATATCGCAATCGGCAACGACAGGAAATCCAACAGATGCAACCTATGGCCGAATATCGTGACTTTCTTTGCGAAAAGCAGAACTACATTTAAAATTATCAGAATAACCCGCGCCTCTGTAGTGGAAATTTTGGCGTAAGATATTTTAAGTACGTTAACCGCGCCGGCGGCCAAATAGGCATTAATCGAGGCAATCAAAAACAACGTCAAAATCGCCCAAAGTATCTCGGGGCTGGCCAATTCCGAATAGGCCAAACCGTAAATCATTATCGATACTCCAAATGCGTCCACCAGATGGTCAAGATAATAGCCATATTTGGGGCGCTGTTGATTGCGCACGCGGGCGAGGGTGCCATCAAGGCTGTCGCCGAACCAGTTAAGCGCCAGTCCGAAACTGGCCAACCAGAGAAAGCCGTCGTTGAATTTGGCGAGATAGTACCCAAGGCCGGTCAACCCCATCGCGAATAGGCCGATAAAGGTCAGCAAATCCGGCGATACCCAACGCGGTAACCGTGGCGCCAACCATTGCAGGGCTATCTTTTCGGGGCGGGAAAGAATGCTGGTTTGAACCCTATCGGAGCTGAATTGCGAACTGTCGTTGCTTGTCATGTTTTGCCCTTTGCGCGCAATTACGCTTCATGATAATCGATAACTTGAAAGGCGGTGTCGCGCGATGAACCGCCGGTTTTTTGCTCGAGACACAATTATTAATTATTATATCATAACGGCGGCTGTTTGTTCAATCGTTAAAGTCACGCTTTAATATGCGCGGTCAAGAAAAACGGTGGAAACACAGATGACTTGCGGGCCTTAAAATACCCGCCCGGCATTATCGCGAATTGGCCGCAATCGCATGATTTAAAATGGGTTGTGGCTAATATCACACTAATCATCAATAATGTTACATTTGTCTGGTGGACTCAAATTCCCGGGGAATTTTCCATATGGCACAAAACGTCCATCCCGCGAGCGAAAAATGTAACTTATCTTATGTGATTTTAACGGCCATGCCAAGACCATCGCGGATAGGTATTATAGACGAAAAAATTCCTGGCGAATTGAACAAGCGGCGATTGAACTCTAAAACCGCCTGCGCGGGCAAGTCCGGTTTAGGGTCAAGTATTCTGCCCGACCAGAGCACATTATCGCTGATAAAAATCCCGCCTTTTCGCAAAAGACGGACCGCGATATCGAAAACCTCCGGATATTGTTCTTTGTGTACATCGTTGAGGATTATATCAAACGGCCCGGATAAATCGCGGGCTATTTCAAGAGCATCGCCGACGCGATAATCGAGTAACTTTAAATGATGCGTTTTATTGAAATATTCAACCGCCAGTTCGCGGTTTTTTTCGGAATTATCGGTACAAACAATTTTGCCATCAGTATCCATCCCCCCGGCAAACCACAGCGCCGAATAGCCGTAACCTGAACCAAGTTCCAAAACGCGGCGGGCGTTGGATATCAACGCGAGCTGGCGAAGAAATCTTCCGGCCTGCGGCCCGATAATCGGAAATTTGTTAACCCGCGCATATGCGTGCATCCGTTCAAAAACCTCCGACTCCGGTACGGACACATCGGAGGATAATATATCCTGTATGTATTTTTCTATTTTGGGATTGGTGATATATTTCATCGAAATCGTATTCCGTTTGGGTTCGGCCGCTCTACGATAGGCTCTATCCAAACAATTAGACGCCGACCTTTTCCAGGACCTTTTCGATTTTGGCTTTTTCGAGGTCGTAAAAAAACATTCCGGCGAATTTGGCGGCAAGTTGATTGAATACCGTGGAAAGTTCATATTTCTTCCCGGTTTCTGACTGAATCGAGCCAACCGGGAATTGTGTAATACCACAGGGGTTTATATATTTGAAATAATCCAAATCGGTGGTTACGTTAAGGGCGATGCCATGGTAAGCGATCCAGCGGCTTACTGCGATTCCGATAGCGGCCAGTTTGTGATTTGTAACCCAGACACCGGTCAAACCCTTTTTGGTCGAGGCCTCAAGACCGAACTCCCTTAAGGTTTCAATTACCGCATTTTCCAACGACCGAATATAGTTATGTAAGTCCCGTCCCCAGAGGTTCAGGTCAATAATTGGATACATCACGGCTTGCCCCGGGCCGTGGAAAGTTATATCGCCGCCCCGTTCTACATCCACCAAATCGATATGTTTAGCCCGAAGATCGGCGGGGCTCACCAGTAGATTATTTTTATTGGTCCCGCGTCCTCTGGTTATAACCGGATCGTGTTCGGTAAACAATAAACAATCTGGAATTTTATTATTGAATCTCAGGTCGACAAGTTTTTTTTGCAGAATCCAAGCGTCGTAATATTTTGTCCGCCCCAGGTCAATCCGTAAAAGGCGTTTTCCGCCGTGGTTAGCCATTTTATCCCCTCTACCTATCCAACGATAACATTTGGTCTCGGTTTATCTTATTAAACCATCTATGAGACCAAAAGGTTTCTTCGATTAACATCGGTACGGCCGGTTTGGAACCGGCTCAACAACCTTGATGTTTATAGATAATATACTACGATAACTCGAAGGAGTTCAAATGAAAATGTTCAAGAAATTAAAATATTTGGGCCGGTCGCGCCTCGCGATTGTTGCGGTGCTTATTGTCGTTATCGCCGCGTCCGGCGCTTTTGGAGGAAATATGCCCAAAGTTGGAGACAAGGCTCCCGATTTTTCTTTGCCGGATCAAACCGGAAAAATCCATAAGCTGTCCGATTTCAAGGGCAGGAACGTGGTTCTCTATTTTTATCCCAAGGATGATACGCCGGGGTGCACAAAGGAGGCTTGTTCGTTCCGAGACAATTTCGACGATTTCAGGCAGGCGGGCATCGAAGTGCTCGGCGTTTCAATTGACGATAAAGATTCGCATAAAAAGTTCGCCGAAAAGTACGATTTACCTTTCCTTCTTTTGGCCGATAAGGACAAGAAAGTCGTCAAAGAATACGGTGTCTGGGGCGAAAAAAGCATGTATGGAAAAAAGTATATGGGAACCAACCGGACGACATTTTTAATCGGTGGCGATGGGAAAATCGTGAAAGTGTTCGAGAAGGTCAAGCCGGATGAGCACGCTAAAGAAGTGCTCGAGGCCTTTTCCAAATAAATTCTCCGCTTCCACCACCGGGTTGCAACTAGATTGCGGCCCGGTATTATTTAAATAGCCCGGAATAATTCTTCCAGGGGCATGATAGGGTAGGTTTCGCAGACAAAAGAGCCCATCGTACCAATCATCGCCGAAAGTTCAAATGCGGTGTCCATATCGGGAACATCGGTGATGAACATGTAGTCATATTCTCCCATTATTGCGTAGGCCGAGATAATCGAAGCCCCTTTAGCCTTAAACATCTTGGTGGCGTCGGCAATATTCTGCTTGGCTTGCGCGATGTTGCGGCGCGCATCCAAAGTGCCTTTCGCCAAAACCATGAATCTTAGCATAAACACCTCCGCATGGGTCGAAAAACGGTTAACTACAAAATAAAATAATGAACGACATTAAAAATAATATATTTAAATAGATTAATTTTTACAATTTTAATCCTCACGTTTGAGACGCCTATCACATCATGCGCTTCAATCTGCGCCTTAGATAACTTATCTGTTCAAACGATACAGCGCCCAGCCGTAATCGCCGGTGAAATAAAGGTCGGTCGATTGATTATAGAGCCGAGCCTGGCGGAAGTTATAAGGGAAATCAATAAGCTCCCAAGATCGATTGTTGATATCGACACATAATAGAACCCCATCGCTTAGCCCCAGCATAAACCGCGTATCATCCGAAAATACGAGATTTTTCCAGCTGCCGGCGTTCGGTTTGGAGAGCAGGGCCGTGGAATCGATTTTAACAATCGGCTCCCAGGAATCTGTTCGCAATAAAATCACCTCGTTGTTGACCCTGGCCGCGCCGAAATAGTTTTCATCCCGAGAAAATCGCCCCACCAACGGATACGATACTTTGTACGGCGTATCCAGCGATGGCGTGATTATCAATATCGGCCTTCCTTCGCCGATATCGAAAAAGCTGACCATGGCGAATCGGCCATTCCGGGAGGCTATCAACGAAAAGGCGCTTATATATGATACCCGCAGTCGACGTTGTTCCACCAGACCGCTGTTATAGGAAATCAACTCGGTGTAATCACCTGGCGATGCCGCCAGAAAAATGTTTTTACCCTCAATGTCGTAATCGTATATAAAATCGGCCTGTGTATCATCGGAGAGCGGCTTTACGCTATGCTTGACAATCCCTGATGAATCGACCAGCTCGAATATTCCCTCGGGCCAAACTTCCTTGATAAATTCGTTTGCCTTTTCCGTAGGGACACCCGTAGACGGTTCTGTGCCCGATGATGGCATTATTTTCTCAAACAACACAACCCCTTTGGGGCCGTACATGCGATAGTAATTGTTGGCGTAGTTTTTTCGGCCCCAGATGTATAACCAGTTGCCGGTTTTGGAATAAACAAATTCCGGAGGTTGCTGAAATGAATCGGTTTTCACTATTTTCCCAAGCTGATTAGAGAAGCTGATATGCGTATTGAACAGCTCGGCCATAATATAGGGAACGGGCCGGCTTTCGTCTATCAGCACCAGGCGGGCTCTATTATTATACAACCGCTCCACCCGTTTAAGATAAACCTGTCCGGCCAACCGAAGCGTGTCTGGAAGGCGAGAGGCCCGCAGTTCTCCTGAAAAACCCAATATAGAAACGGCCGCGACTATCAATACAGTAAAAATCTTCCGATAAATGTTCGATTTAAACATCGCTTATATCAATCTCCTTGCCAGTGGTTTTTATAGAATACAACAACGGCAACCAATCATCTTTTTCAAAATCGGACGGCGAATAGGCGACCGGCTCGATTCTATCATCGACACGCACAGCCAATTGCATCAATCGGGTCTTCAGCCCGAAATCGGCCCTATCCATGCCCGCGATTACCAGCGCCAGGTCGATATCGGCCTCCTCGCTGGTATCGCCGCGCGCGCGAGAGCCGTAGAGAATCGCCCGCTCCACCGGGATTCCCTCGGCGCGTAGAAGCTGGACGTAATCCCTAATCAATTTTGTAGTCTCTGACTCAACCATTCGAACACCCCCTTCATTTCTTCGACTTTGTCGCGGGTGAACTCCTCGGTGCAATGGGCATAAAACTCGTACAAATAATCGGGGTAGCGAGTCTGGATATGGAAACTGGCATACCCAGCCATCTTCTCGATAATCGGGCGCGGAATTTCATTTTTGATATAGCGCGCCAGCATAGTCAGCGAATGAGTACGCGGAGCGTGCCGCTTTGTCCGCTTGACCAGCAACGCTTTCAACACCTTTTCAAGTGCCATGTGCGCCATAAATAGCGCGTACGGATATCGTCCAGTGGGTAGGATATCTATGGCGGTGCCCATATCGTACTTTGCTCCCTCATACCAGTAGGCCACAGCCTTATCAATATCAAAATGCGCTTTGCCCATGTATTATATGATACGCCAGAGAAGGGGAGGGGTCAAGGAGAATGAGGGGAAGATTTCTTGATGTGATAATCGCTAATGCGCGACCCATAACAACAAAGTAGCGGGTTAGACATCCCATATTGAAAAAACATCGCACTACACAATGGGAAGGATTCCTATTAGAATAACCTGTTGACAAATTCATTTACCCGTTTTATTCTAATTTTGTGATATTTAACTCAATCCATCTCGAAATGGAAGTAAGGGCATCTAATGACTGCGGAAATAGCAATTCTTAATCGGGAA
>JAAYTW010000248.1 GCA_012517955.1 Candidatus Zixiibacteriota bacterium
AAACGGGCACGCGGTTTTCCAGTAACCGCCCCGTGAAAAATGTAAGCGCGATAAAAATAAATAAAATCAAATAGTAAGTTCGCAACGTTGAGCCCCGCGGAATCGCCTGCCAACCCCGAGCGAAAATATAGTAATTTAACATGCTGTAAATCGCCAGCACAATCGTAAAAAATAATATCATATTCCAATTTTTCATTTTATGTAAATGTCAGAAGCCTGACCGCTCTTGGAATTTTAACCCTGACAATGTTACCCTGTTTTCGTCGCAAAATTTGGTCATTTACGCAATAGCTATCCAGGGATAAGCGGCGTAAAAAGCCGCGCAACGCACCAGGTCATCAATAGCGCAATATTCATTTGGGGCGTGCGCCAGTTTTTCCTGCCCGGGGCCGAATCCGATTGTCGGAATATTAAACATCCCCATGGTAGCCACGCCGTTGGTGGAAAACGTCCATTTGTCGATTACCGGTTTGCCGTTGAACAATTCGCGGTAGGTTTTATCGGCTGCAATCACGAATTTGTGTTTTTCGTCCAGCGCCCAGGTAGGATAGGTTTTCGGCACAGGGTAGCGTGTACCGCGCCAGCTTGGATGGTCGTAATCGGGGATTACGACTTTGGCATTGGCCGATTTTACTTCCGGTAGTGATTCCAATTCTTTCACCGCCGATTGCGGTGTTTCACCGGCGGTCAAGCGCCTATCGATATATAACGCCGCCATATCTGCCACGGCGCAAAGTGACGGCGAGTTGGAACGTACCCGCGATGCCGCCAGCGTACCTTTGCCGAGAAAAGAATCGTAGGCAAGCCGTTCGTTAAGTTTTTCGACAGCGGCGATTATCGGTGCCAGCTTGTAAATCGCATTCTCCCCACGCTCCGGCGCCGAACCGTGGCAAGAAACACCCTTGGCGACAATCTCGATTTCCATCCGGCCGCGATGTCCGCGATAGATATTGCCATCGGTTGGTTCGGTCAGTATTACCAGGTCGGGAACGATTTTGTCTTCCTTGATTATATATTGCCAGCATAACCCATCGCAATCCTCTTCAAGAACTGATCCGACAAAATAAAGCGTGAACGGCAATTCGATTTCCAAATCGCTTAAGATTTTTACGGCGGTTAGCATCGAGGCCATCCCGCCTTTCTGGTCCGATGCGCCCCTGCCCCAGACTTTGCCATCGCGGATATCGCCGGAAAACGGCTCGAAATTCCAAAGCTCCTTCTGCCCGATATCGACCGTGTCGATATGCGCGTCGTAGGCAATAACCGGTTTGCCGTTGCCGATTTTCGCTAAGATATTGCCGAATTTGTCGACCGTGATTTCAGACGCTCCGTTGTTTTTAAACTCCTTTTCCAGAAAGCGAATCAGCTTTTCCTCATCGCCAGATAAAGATGGAATTTTCACCAGTTCCGATAGGGCTTTGGCTGAATAATCGCGATAATTTTCGGCGGCCTGATATATTTTCGCGGGTTCTATCTTACTCATTCGATTATTTCCCATTTCGGTTGATATTTGTCCAGCTCTTTTTTAGTGCGCTCATCCATCGGATGCGGCCGTTCCGGTATTTCGAAATGTTTTTTTACACCGCATAATGGAGTCGAGAAATAGCGCTGGCCGGTATCGTTAATCATCGTAATAATCCGTTTCATTTCCGGATGCTTTTTCGCTAATTTTATCGCAGCGGCCACGTTCGAACCGGATGATATCCCGCAGAAAATGCCTTCGAGCGCGGCCAGCTTACGGGCCATTTCCACGGCCTCTTGGGTAGTGGTGGTGATTATTCCGGTCAACAGGGAAACATCAAGGTTTAGCGGGACAAATCCGTCGCCGATTCCCTCGATACCGTGAGGTCCCCATTGACGTTTTGAAAGAAGCGGGCACTCAGCTGGTTCAATGGCATAAAGTTTCACTTTGCTTTTTTGTTTACGGAAATATTTGCCCACGCCCGTAATTGTGCCGCCCGTGCCTTGAGTCGCAATGAACGCGTCCATTTTGCCGCCGGTTTGTTCCCAGATTTCGGGGCCGGTGGTTTTAAAATGCGCCACCACGTTATCGGGATTATCGAATTGCGCCGGCACCCAGTATTTTCCCGGGTTTTGTTTTCGAATTTCTTCCAATTTCTCTAAAGCTAAGTCAACATCGCTTTCTCCGCCTGGGGTATGAATCAACTGCGCGCCGTAGGCCCTATCAAGCATCTTGCGCTCTTCCGACATCCCCTCGGGCATAACGATAATACAAGGGTATCCTTTTACGGCTGCCACAAAAGAACAGCCGATACCTGCATTGCCAGTAGAGCATTCAAGAACGGTCATACCCGGTTTCAGTTCGCCGCGCTTTTCAGCCAGATTGAACATGTTAAGATAAATACGATCCTTTAAACTTCCCGATGGCGAAAAATATTCCAGTTTGCCGAGAATTTCACAGGTGACGCCGCTCTCCTTTGATATTTTATTTAAACGCACCATCGGGGTGCGGCCTATCGTGTCAAAAATACTTTTCGATATTTTTTTGTAACTGTCCCATTTAATTGCCATGATAACTCCTTAATTATTTTAACAAATTTAACCTATTATGTTGGTTTTGCTGTCAGGGCCTTAAAGATACCGACCTACTCATAATTATAATATGACGAACGCGATTCGCCCCTACCGGATTGCGAGGGGAAATATCGCGCCCCTATGAGTTTGTGGATAATATCGGGCAAGGCATGACTTGTCCCTACGCGGGAAGAGGTTTTCATAATAACTCTTTTACTTTTTCCGTAACCGCTTCGATAGTCGGCGCGATTATTTCAATTTTGCTTTCGATATTTTTAGAGGCGGTATCGATATCTTTTAAGCCATGTCCGGTAAGCAAAACAACCACTTCTTCGTCAATTTTTATATTTCCATAATCTATCAGCTTAAGTAATCCGGCAAACGATGCCGCCGCCGCCGGTTCTGAAAATACTCCGGCCTTGTTTGCCAGCGTTTTTTGCGCGGCTAGAATCTCGTCGTCGCCGACAGATATCATCGCACCTGATGAATTCTTGACAGCTCTTAATGCTTTGACTCCATCACGGGGGTAGCCGACAGATATCGAATCGGCTATCGTATTGCATTCGGCCAGCGGCGCGATTGGGGAGTTCGATTTGAAAGCTCGCACTAAAGGATTTGCCCCTTTGGCTTGAACGCCGTATAAACGCGGCAATTTGTCGATTAGGCCTAACCCCAGTAAATCCAAAAATCCCTTGTACAAACCACTGATAATACAACCGTCTCCGACAGAACAAACAACCGCCTGTGGAGCATGTCCCAAATCGCGAGCTATTTCGAGTGCGGCGCTTTTTTTACCTTCGCCCGTAAATGGGTTAACTGCGGTATTGCGATTATACCAAGCGAATTTCTGGCAGACCTGTTGGCATAAATCAAAAGCGTGGTCATAATCGCAATCCAGGCAAACCACCTCGGCGCCGTGAATCATGATTTGCGCTAATTTGGGGCGGGGCGCATTTTTCGGTACGAACACTACCGCTTTAAGCGATACCGACGCGGCCAGAGTCGCCAGCGATGATGCCGCGTTGCCTGTCGATGCGGCCGCTATGACCGGCGCGTTTGCCTCGCGGGCCATCGCGATTGCCACAACCGTGGCTCTATCCTTAAAAGATGCCGAAGGGTTGCGGCCATCATCCTTCAGCCATAACAACTCGATTCCGGTAAGCGCTATAAGATTCGGCGAATGAATAAGCGGCGTTTG
>JAAYTW010000249.1 GCA_012517955.1 Candidatus Zixiibacteriota bacterium
AGCAAACTCGATGATTCATTACGAAAAATCGGCGCTATTTTATCGATCTGGCAACAGCCCAAATCGATAATCTGTTTTACCACGAAGGCAACATCCTTTTCCGATTTTAAATCGGAAATTGTTAGGTAACAGGTCTCCCGACATTCGCCCACATTCAACCTGATTTTTTTGATATCCAGTGAATCGCTTAACGTCAATGTCTTTTCCTTTTCCATCCCCAAAGCGCAAAACAGCGAGGTTATCTCGGCGTTATCCTCGACGATATCCTTATCGATTCCGGCAATCGCGATTTCATATCCGGCCCATTCTCGAAAATTGAATGGTACAAAGGCCAGAAACCCGAACACGGCGATAGCAAAGCATATTGCCAGGCGATATTTTTTATCGGATAGAAAATTCAGCGCCGAATCGAATTTCCTAAGCAATGCCGAAAATGGTTTTGTTCCTGAATACGATTCGGTCTCGGCGGCGGCCTTAACCTTATCGAAAGCCAATTCCATTGTCGGTTTAGCTTTACCGATTTCAGCAATAGCGCCGGCGATTGCCTGTTCGGCCAAAATCAGGCTTCGACAAGATAAGCATTCATCAAGATGCGCCATCAGCTCTTTATCTTGACTAAAAGCGTCAGGATGCCAACCATAGTCGGCTAATTTTTTTCTGGCTTCACTGCATCGCATATCTCTATCATCCCCTGTTTTTGAACGACTCGTAATTATTTTTATATATCCTGCCAAGCCTTTCGCGCATTTTTGTTCGTGCCCGCGAAAGACGCATCTTAATCGCCCCCTCTTTGGCTGAGAACATTTCGGCTATTTCGGAAATTTTCCAGCCTTCCAACTCGGCCAGCGTGACTATCATTCTATCGTTTGCAGATAATGCTTCCATGGCGTATTCCAAACGCCTGCGTGCCTCGTAGGCCCCCGATGGGTTATGTTGAAGCAGTTCCGCTATATTGCTGGATTCGTCGCGCCTGACTATCCTTCGCCACCAGGCGCTCCTGAATCTGCTTTTATAAGTATTGCCGATTATCGTGTAAAACCATGACTTGAAAGCGCTGTCCTCCCGTAAACCACCGCAACCCCGATATGCCCGAATTACCGCATCCTGATATAAATCATCGCCAGCCATAAAATCCCCCATCAGCTTACCACAGTAGTCTCTGGCTCTTTGGTGTTCTTTTTCGATTAACTGCCAGAACAGGTCCCTATTCATTGCCATCGCTTTCCTTTAGATGCCTTAATTGTTCCAAAAGTAACGTATTTTTATGCTGATGCCAAATCAATTAAGTCTTTAAAGAACAATATGATTACAAACCGCGGTCTTTCAGGGAACATGCGAAAGAAATATTGCGTATTAAGAATATGTAATTATATTAAGGCTGAGATTAATAAGATTATGGGAATCAGGAGCCTTTCTTGAGACGAATCTGCGCAATCCTGTCGATTATCTTTCTGTTTGTAGTATCATTGTGCGGTCATACGCGAAATTGCCTTTGTTTCGTATATGTCGGCGTTTCCGAGTTATGTTGCGCCGATAATTGCCATCACCGAGAAAAATCGACCCAACCCGCAGATTGTTGCGATAACAACATCGCCTGTGATAATCATACGGGCGATTACTGCGAAAAATATGCTGGATTGGCCGGCGGCAGAGATTTCGGCGGAACCAAAGACTGCAATTCCAATTGCGTTTACTTGACACCTTCTTTTATCGCGGAGGGGCCGAACCGTTTAATATTTTTTGGCGCTGATAATCTGACATTGATAACAGCCACAACGCCGCTTGTTAAAGCCAAAATTGAGCAAGCCAGACTTGTCGATTATATCCCATCTCGCGGCGTCGATATCTCTATACCCTCGACCGTTCTTCGCATTTGATACCGCACAATGACCATCGATTAGCATGGTCCAGATTTTGTGAGCTGATGGATAAACAACTATAAAATGGAGAAAACCATGAAAAGAAACACCTTTTTTATAATAGCTATGCTGTCTTTGCTGGTCGCGTTGTTTGTTGGATATAACGCGCAGGCCGGCGATAAATGTTGCGCCGGGGATGGCAAGGCTGCGATGACAACATGCTGCCAGAATGGCGGCGATAAAGGCTGTACTTGCAAGGATAATTGCTGTGCCAACGGTTGCGTTGATAAAAGCCATTGCGAGAATAATTGTAAATGCCCTTGTGCTACAAAGACTACCAATTCGGGAGCCAAGAACCTCTCCTGTGGACCGGGGCAGTGCAAACCGGCGGATTGTAAAATGCAATCCAGTAAATAATTTGCGCCTTGCGAGAACATAACGAAAAGGTCGCCTTAAAAAAGGCGGCCTTTTTTATTTTATGCGCGTTACGCTTCCTTGTGTGTCCGTTATTTGGTCAAAGCTGGGGAAAGTGGGGAGGTTTTCCACCCACAAAAATTAATTTCCTTGACTAACCTTATTTATCTATTATGATTAAACAGGCAATTGATTATACCGCAGTTTTGTAGGTCGAAACCCTTGCGGTTTCGACAAAAGTATCTTAGGCATTCAAATTTACCGCAACTTGGAAAATCAACAACGTAATATAGGGTGGAATAAATGCGTGCGCGATTATTTTTAACAACAACGGCGCTAATATTGGCGATAATGGGATGCGCCTTGGCCCAGGATTGGGGCCCAATGCAGGAAATCTATTGGGCTAACCCCCCCCCGGTTTAACCTGCCGGGAATCTTTAATCCATCATTTTGCGATTCAGATTCTACGCTTTATTTTGATGATTTTCTCCGTTTCTTTTTTGCCTATGGTGTTATCTATAGTTCAAGATTATTAGGAAAAAATGAATACGGCCAATTGGAGTGGACTGATCCCGAATCTTTGCCCGCGCCCATTAATATACCCGGCTACTTAAATGCCTGTCCTTGCGTTACGGCCGGCGGTGATTCGCTATTTTTCTGTTCAAATAGGCCGGGAACGCGCGGAGGTATGGATATTTGGCTATCAGTGAGAGAAGACACCTTATGGGCTGAACCCATAAACTTGGGAGATTCAATTAATACTGCTACCGATGAGTTAAAGCCATATTATGTACCGGATAGCCGAACATTATATTTTGATAAACTTGAAAATATCCATACTTATTTATTCGCTATATATAGCAATAGCTTGAATGATGATAATGAATGGCAATCAGCATATAGATTGCCTGCCATAATTAATAGGCCCGATACAGGCTCATATGGTGCTTTCTATAATCAAAATGATAATACCCTATATTTTACGTCAACAAACGCTTTAGATAATTCGAATCTTGCTATATTTTCGGCTTTATATGCTAACGGTATTTGGCAGCAACCTCAAGCACTAACAGAAAATATTAATGGTTTTTGGTTTCCAAATGATTGTCATTCTCATGCGACTGAGAATGGATGGATAACAGCTGATAAAAGATTGTTTATATTCGATAAGATGATTTGGGATGTTGAATGTACTGATGTCGGAACCGGACTATTTTATTCTGAGAATAATTCTACGGTAACGGAAAATGATGAATTATTAATTGGTAAAGATGATGTTAGAGTTTATCCAAACCCGTCGAATACGAAATTTGTTTTTTTATTTAATCACGAACACAGTTTAGGAATTCTAAAAATCTATAATCTAAATGGCCAGCTGGTTTTTGCCCGCAACATAGAACCCGGGACCTCTTCGATTACCTGGAAAGCTGAAAATATTGGAAAGGATGTATCATCTGGAATTTATTTTGCTCAAATAGAATTTCCTGACCAAAAGGTCACCAAGAGATTAGTCTATATCAAATAATCCTTAATAGTCATTTTAGGAGGGAAAATGCTTAGGTTTGCGCGTTATCTATTGCTATTATTGCTTATTCTCCCCAATTCTTATTTGCTTATGATTATATAGATTGCGGGGGAATCGTCGATACCGATCTTGTTACTGACCATATTCCTACTTCTGATACAATTCATGGCATCACAGTATTTGTCATCCATCCGGAAGAAGCGGATTCTCGTGCCCGGCAGCTGTCCACAACTGCCGGTACAGATAACCGGTTATAGCTATAAGAACCAAACCTAAATCACCAGCCCTGCTTCAATTTTCATTAAGACTTCGACCGAAGATTTTTCCCCAGCATTTTCAGACCCCAGAATAGTCGATAC
>JAAYTW010000250.1 GCA_012517955.1 Candidatus Zixiibacteriota bacterium
AGCAACGATAATACAGTATTACCGCCTTATAACTGCAAACTACCGAAGAATAATCATTCGATAGACCAAGGATAAGGAAAGGACGATTGATATAAAGCATTTTTCTTAAGTTTAATTGTGAAATAATTCACTATATTTGAAGAAATCAATAGAATAATACATGATATTCAAACCAATTCCAAAGGAACTTAAATGCTTGTAACCGAACAGGATCAGTTGAAAAAGGACATCGCCGAGTGGATGGAGAAACTGGGCAAGGGTAGAGATGCCCTTCTGCCCATACTTCAGCAAATTCAGCATAAATACAATCGCGTGTCAAATTATGCGATGCAGGTTGTGGCCGATGCGCTGGGGATTCATCCGGTAGAGGTTTATGGTGTCGTATCTTTTTATTCGTTTTTGGATGACCGACCCAAAGGTAAGTTTATTATTCGTTTATGCCGGACAATATCCTGCGACATGGCTGAAAAGGATAAAGTGGCCAGGCAATTGGAAAACGATCTGGGTATCCGCTTCGGCGAAACCACTTCCGACGGCCGATTCACGCTGGAATGGACCAATTGTTTGGGCATGTGCGATCAGGGACCGGCCTTAATGATTAACGAAAAAATGTATACTCGCGTTACTCCAGCCATGGTGCAGGACATTCTCGAGGAGTGCCGGAGTACGTTCGGGGCGCATTCGCTCGAAAGCAGATTGGAGGCTCTCTCGTGATAACGACCCAAAACACCAACAAGCTTACCTATTCGACAATTACGCCTAAGATTGGTCTTACATCGGCATTGAGCAAAACGCCCACGGAAGTAATCGATGTCATAATTGCGTCGCAACTTAAAGGACGCGGCGGGGCGGGCTTTCCCACGGGAATGAAATGGAAATTTGCGGCCGATTCTTCGGGCGATATCAAGTATGTTATTTGCAATGCCGATGAGGGTGAGCCCGGCACGTTTAAAGACCGCCTGATTTTAACCGATTACGCGGATTTGGTTTTCGAGGGGATGACTATTGGCGCTTACGCTATCGGTTCTACTCATGGCTTGCTCTACTTGAGAGGCGAATATACTTATATGCGCTCGCATTTGGAGAAAGTACTGGCTGACCGTCGTAAAAATAATCTGCTCGGCAAGGATATTTGTGGCAAGAAAGGCTTTAATTTCGATATTGAAATCAGGATGGGTTCGGGCGCCTATGTGTGCGGCGAGGAAACAGCGTTAATCGAGTCCCTGGAGGGGCACCGGGGCGAACCACGTAACCGTCCGCCATTCCCTGTTGATACAGGATTTTTTGATCAACCATCGATAGTAAACAATGTCGAAACTTTTGCGTGGGCAACCTGTATTTGTGCTAAAGGCGCCGACTGGTTTAAGAGTATCGGCACCGATAAGTCGGCTGGCCCCAAAATATTTTCAATATCGGGCGATTGCGAAAAACCGGGAGTGTATGAATTCCCGTTTGGGGTCAGTATAGCGCAATTATTGAAAGAAGTAGGCGGTACCAACGCCAAGGCGGTCCAGGTCGGAGGAGCTTCCGGAATATGTGTTCCGGCCAGTGAATTTAACCGTAAAATCGCGTTTGAGGATGTTCCTACCGGAGGTTCTATTATTATTTTCGGGCAGCATCGCGACATGCTTCAAGTAGCCAAAAACTTCATGGAATTTTTCGTGGAGGAATCCTGTGGCCAGTGTACGCCTTGCCGGGATGGTAACGCCGTTATCTTGAGAGGTATCGAGATGTTGGAGCGCGGTGAATGCACGACCAAATATCTCGAAGAGCTTTGCGCCCTTGGCGAAACCATGCAACTGGCATCAAAATGCGGATTAGGACAATCATCGCCGAATGCCTTCATATCAATTGTAAAGAATTTTAAAAATGAATTGATGGGACGGGCTCCTCAATGCGCCTGTCACGAATGATAAATTTGTTAAAAGGGAAAAAATAACATGACAGACTTTTGCAATCAAAACAGCAAAAGGCGCGCCCCGCAAAGCCAAAAGCCGCAAGTTGTTAAAGCTAATGGCGAGCCACGGCCGCCTGTGGCTGTAACCATAGATGGTCAGGAAATTTCCGTCCCTTGGGGAACCACGATTCTGGAGGCGGCCAAGCAATTGGGTATCAGGATTCCAACTCTGTGCGCCCATCAGGACCTTTGTGTGGCCGGTATCTGCCGAATTTGCGTAGTTGAGGTCGAGGGGATGAGAACGCTGCAGGCATCCTGCGCCTATCCGATTACATCCCCATTAAAAATAAATACGCATACCCGCAAAGTTCGCCAGGCCCGTCGACATATAATCGATTTGATGCTTTCACGTCATTACGGCGAGTGCTATACCTGTTTCCGTAATAATAACTGTGAGCTTCGGGCATTGGCCAAGGAATACGGCGTTGATTTCTTCCGTTTCGGCCACCCTGAGGAACCGCTTTATGAAGTCGATAGCTCAAGTCATGCGGTCGTCCGCGACATGAACAAGTGTATTTTGTGCCGTCGTTGTGTTCGTACCTGCATTGATGTGCAAGAGGTTGGTTGCCTCGAGGCTATCAATCGCGGTGACCAAACTAAAATCGCCACGTTCATGGATAAGCCTCTGGCCGATGTCGTTTGTATTAATTGCGGCCAATGTATCAATCGTTGCCCAACGGGAGCCCTGCGCGCCAATGACCCGACCGATGAAGTCTGGGCGGCTATCGACAATCCCAAAAAGCATGTGGTAATTCAAACGGCCCCTGCTCCTCGCGCCGCAATCGGCGAATGTTTCGGACTTGAACCGGGGCGTGCGCTCACGTTTGAAATGAATACCGCTTTAAGGATGTGCGGTTTCGATAAGGTGTTCGATACCAATTTCACGGCCGACCTTACTATCATTGAAGAAGGCACCGAACTTATCCAGCGGCTATATAAGGCGCTAGTCTTAAAGGATAGCTCCGTGGCATTGCCGCAATTTACATCCTGTTCGCCGGGATGGGTGAAATTTCTTGAACATTTCTACCCGGAATATATCCCGAATGTATCATCGGCCAAATCTCCTCAACAAATGTTTGGGGCGGTTATCAAAACCTACTATGCTAAACTCAATAATATCGACCCGAAAGATATCGTTACTGTCGCCTTGATGCCTTGTTCGGCGAAAAAATTCGAATGCAATAGACCCGAGATGATTGATAGCGGCTTCAAGGACGTTGATTATGGTTTAACCACCCGAGAACTGGCGCAGATGTTCCATGAAGCTGGAATCGATTTGCCGAAGATGCCCAAATCAGATTTTGACGATCCATTCGGCACCGCTACCGGTTCAGGCGTGATTTTCGGGGCGACCGGCGGTGTTATGGAAGCGGCCTTGAGAACCGTTATCGAAATGGTCACCGGCGAAAAAATCGAAAAATATTTCGAACACGCCGACATTCAACCGGTACGCGGTATGGAAGGTGTTCGTAAAGCCGAAGTAAAAATCCCCAAAGTCGGACCAGTGCCCGATATTATCAAGCACCTAATCCCCAACTGGGATTGGCTTAACGGGGCCACATTGAAAGTCGCGGTCGCTCATGGCACCGCTAATGCCAAGAAAGTGATGGAAAATATCAAAGCCGGTGGCGAATTGGCATCGTTCCACTTTATCGAATTCATGGCTTGTCCAGGTGGATGTCTTGGCGGCGGCGGACAACCGATTCCAACCAGTCCTGAAATTCGGGAAGCCAGAGCCCGGGCGATATATTCGGAAGATTCTGCTTATAAAGTGCGCAAATCGCATGAGAA
>JAAYTW010000251.1 GCA_012517955.1 Candidatus Zixiibacteriota bacterium
CGAATTGGGA
Organism: Candidatus Zixiibacteriota bacterium; assembly: GCA_012517955.1. Taxonomy (GTDB): domain Bacteria; phylum Zixibacteria; class MSB-5A5; order UBA10806; family 4484-95; genus JAAYTW01. Next base: position 11 of record JAAYTW010000251.1, read on the forward strand.
GCGTAGGGAACGATTTTTTCCGCGAATAACTTAAACAGTATCGGTAAAAACAGGATTAGAAGTGCCATTATCAGTGTGGATGATACGAATTTCGGCAAACTCGTCGATTGAATGATGATAAACATCAATAAGAGCGCAACTATCTCAGCGGCAATCGATATCGATTTTATCCAGAATCGTTCCGTTTCGTTCACACCAATCGACCTTAAGGAATCGAGAATGAATCCTGTCGATGGCGTAAACAATGCCAGCGCTACCAACATCGAAATCGACATCGATAACTTGAACATTGACATAACAATAAAACCGGCGATGAATATATTCAGCAATCCTAAAATGATATGTTGAACCAGTATCCATCCGCCCGATTTTACATCATTCAACTTTAAATCCAAACCCGCGAATAGAAACAGGGCGACTATTCCGAGTGTGGCCAGTAAATTAACCGTCGCGTCCTCGGCAATCTGAGGATACCAATGGTTAATGGCTATTCCCAGAAGCATGCTGGTAACCGCTGTCGGGATACGAAAACGCTGAATAATCCGCGGTAATACGAATAACGCGAATATTAAAATTACATAAAGAAGTTCTTTCGATAGATTTAAATTCATTAAGTAATCATATACGATTTTATTGAATTGGTCAATGCTTTATGAAAACGCTGGGAATATGGGCACACGGCGGTTTTGGAAGGTCCGATCGTTGTCGTTCGAACCATTTATTTATCGTATCACAATCAATCTATCTGTTCGTGTGAACCGAATTATCCAGTGAGTCGCCGTAAACAACCGGAATCGTGAATCTTGTCTTCTCCGCGTCATCCACCTGAATCGTGAACGATTTCTCGAAAGCCGCCGCTTTGTTGCTTATTCTGATTTCCGCATTCGCCTGTTTCCCGGCTTTGATTTTTTTCGGTAATTTAACTTCGAACAATCCGTCCGGATAACTATCAAGCGCCAACATCAAATCGTTTGCCGAGACATTCTTGATAGAGACCAAAGCCTTAACATGATTTTTGGTGTTGTTACATCGTATCTTAACGATTTCCGGGGTGAACGCCAAAGGCAAAGTTGTATCCTTATCTTTTATAATAAATGCCGAAAATGATACTCGATTTGTGGCCGGAATAGCATTTGTCATGATAGTCGCCGACTTGCTGACCTTACCAGAGTAATTTTTTGTATTGAATATCAATTCGACCGCCGTGCTGTCGCCGGGAGCCACAATAGCTTTATCAAGAGGCGCTTTCGTGCATCCGCAACCCGGCCTAACGTTGGATATTTTAAGGGTGTCCGGACCTTTTGAATACAGCCAGAATCGATGACAGATATTCGCGTCCCTGGGAACATAGCCGAAATCGAAATTATCGACCGGCACGCTTATCGCCGCCTGTTCCGCCGCCATATTCACAGTTAATCCGAGCATTAATAAACCGAATAATACAATCATCTTGGTTCTCATTCGTTACTCCTATGACAATAATTTCCTGGCGATATGCTTGAGCAAACTCGATGATTCATTACGAAAAATCGGCGCTATTTTATCGATCTGGCAACAGCCCAAATCGATAATCTGTTTTACCACGAAGGCAACATCCTTTTCCGATTTTAAATCGGAAATTGTTAGGTAACAGGTCTCCCGA
>JAAYTW010000252.1 GCA_012517955.1 Candidatus Zixiibacteriota bacterium
CCAAATCGCCGTAAAATACCACGCTGAACTGACAGCCGCATTTATCAAAAGAATCGGGCAACGACGCCGTCTGGTCGGCGATAAGTTAAAAGAGATGGGCTGGACGATTCGTTTTGCCAGACATGGCCCATTCATCTGGGCGGGAATTCCCTCACGGGCGACCGCTGTGGGGTTTGCCCGTAAAATATTCATACGTTCCGGGGTCCGAGTCAGGGCCGGAAGCGATTTCGGCGAACAGGGGGAGGGATTTTTACGAATATCATTGACAACGGATATTATTAAATTGGAAAAAGCCTTGGAAAACATCGGTAAACACGCTTCCATGTATCAAAGGCGAAGGGAATAGGTATGGCCGTAAAGTATATCGCTGTTGAGGGGCCGATTGGTGTTGGCAAAACTACTCTGGCCAAATTGCTATGCGACCATTATAGCGGAAGGTTAATTCTAGAACGTCATGACGATAACCCGTTTTTAAGCAAGTTTTACAAAGACCGCAAACGTTATGGATTTCAAACCCAATTGTTTTTTCTGCTATCGCGGTTTAACCAACAACAGGAATCATTTACGGGAGAGTTATTAGCAACCCACGTTATTTCAGATTACTTTTTCGCCAAAGATAGAATTTTCGCCACGCTTAACCTTGAAAATGATGAACTGGCTTTGTATGACCATGTGGCCACGCTTCTTGAAAAAAATATCCCATTGCCGGATCTAATCATATATTTGACGGCCTCAACGGACGTATTGATAGGCCGAATCAACAAAAGGGGACGCGCTTATGAAAAGGGGTTTGACGCCGATTATCTTAATAAGCTCTGTCAATTGTACAGTAAATATTTTTTTCATTTCAACGCCGCGCCGCTTCTGGTGGTTAATACTGAAAACGTGGATTTCACGAAAGAGCCGGAACAATTTGCCTTGTTGATAAAAAAAATCGAGGAGACGAAAAACGGGACCAGTTATCTGGTGCCATCGGGGAGTCTCAAGTAATGGCCCAACAGGAACGCATCGCGACGCTTCGCCTGATGAACATGACATTCTACGGCTATCATGGGGCATCGGCGGCTGAAAAGGAAACCGGAAGGCGGTTCGAAGTTGATTGTGAGTTTACCTTGGATATAGCCAGGGCGGCTCAATCGGATTCGCTGGAGGATACGATAAGTTATGTGGATGTTTATAAAGTAATAGAGGAAACACTTAATAACAGCAAATTCAATTTGATGGAGACTCTTTGCGAAAACATGGCGGATGCTATTTACAATTCGTTTCGGATGAAAAGCTTACGCTTGAAAGTCCGTAAAATGATTCCACCGGTTCCCGGCAACATAGATTATCTTGAAATCGAAACAGTGAGGAACAGCTAAGTGCTTGAATATCAAATAACATGTTACCTTGGGTTGGGCGCCAACAAAGGTGATAGGGCCGAAAATATACGCAACGCGCTGGATATCATTTCGCAGCGTGATGGGATTACATTGTTAAAATATTCGTCGGTTTATGAAACAGAACCAATCGGAGTCAGTAACCAACCGTATTATTACAATTGCGTTGCCGAAATAAGAACCGGCCTGGAACCACATCAATTACTGAAAACACTGAAAAGCGTAGAATATGAGTTGGGACGCGAACCAAATACCCACTTACTGCCCAGGCCAATCGATATCGATATTTTGTTGTATGGGGATCTTGAGGTCGATTCGCTGGATCTTTTAATTCCGCATTCGCGCATAACAAAACGGGCGTTTGTGTTAGTCCCGTTGATGGAGCTGAATTCCGATTTAATCCATCCGATAACCCGTCTGCCGTTAAAAGGATACCTCGAAAAGATAAAACCGCCGCAAAACATCAAGAAGGTAATAGATGCCGGACAGCTATTCGAACGAACCCAAAAAAATTAACGTAAAAACCCTTCGCAAATTCAAAAAAGAAGGGCGTAAAATCGCGGTTTTGACAGCGTACGATTTTCCGACCGCCAAGCTCCTTGATAATGCTGGAGTCGATTGTTTGCTCGTAGGCGATTCGGCCGCAACGGTTGTGTATGGTTATCCAAACACTCTCCCGATTACCATGGATCAAATGATACTTCTTTGCCAGGCGGTTTCCCGCGGGGTAAAACGAGCTTTACTTATCGGCGACATGCCATTTTTAAGTTATCAGCCATCGGAAGAGATCGCCATCATCAATGCCGGACGTTTTCTCAAAGAGGGGGGAGTCGAAGCGGTAAAACTGGAAGGCGGTTTGGAGATGGTCGGCCTGATTCGCAAGATGGTCGATTTTGGGATACCGGTCATGGGTCATATCGGATTGACGCCGCAATCGGTGAATAAATTCGGCGGATATAAAATAATGGGCAAAACAGACCGTCAGCGGGAATATTTGCTGAAATCGGCTGAAGCCATGGAAGGGGCCGGGGCATTCGCAATCGTGTTAGAATCGGTGGTGCCGGAGGTTGCCAGAAAAATCAGTGAATCGATTAAAATTCCCACGATTGGAATCGGCGCCGGAACCGATTGCGATGGCCAGGTTTTAGTTGTTTCGGATATGATAGGCCTATTCGAGGAATTCCGTCCTAAATTTGTTCGTCAATATGCTCAGCTTGCCAAAATAATCCGTGATGCGGCCGGTCGATATTGCGATGATGTCCGTAGCGGAAAGTTTCCGGGTCCGGAAGAGAGTTACGAGGGGTAAACTGACCGCGGGATAGCCGAAATTCTTTTCTTTTAACGCCTGAAGCCGGCATTTCAGATGCAAATTATCAATACGCCCAAATCGATGCAAAAAATTGCCGAGTCGTTGCGTGGCAAACGCAAAACCATCGGCCTTGTGCCAACAATGGGGGCGCTTCATGAAGGACATCTTTCGCTGATAAAACGATCGGCCATGGAAAACGACATTACAGTCGTATCGATATTCGTCAATCCGACTCAATTCGGTCCCAATGAGGATTTCGCCAGATATCCCAGAGCTTTCAAAAAAGACCGCCTCTTGGCGCAAAAAGCCGGCGCCGATTTCATATTTCACCCGACCGCAAGCGCAATGTATCCCGATAATTTTCAAACCTTTGTTATTCCGGACAAAATCGCCGACAAACTGGAAGGGGCTGCCAGACCCGGCCATTTTAAAGGAGTGGCCACCATTTGCTTGAAACTATTCAATATTATCAAACCGCATAGGGCATATTTCGGTCAAAAGGATGCCCAGCAGTTAGCCGTAATCAGGCAAATGGCAAGGGATTTTAATTTGGACCTCAAAATTGTGGGTTGTCCTATTGTCCGAACCAGAACTGGAGTGGCCTTGTCATCCCGACATGTCTATCTATCGGAAAGCGAATTACGTAAGGCGACGGTAATTCATAAGGCTCTTCTGGCAGCCCGGAAAGAAATAAATGCCGGCCAGAGGTCTATTTCCAAGTTACGCAAATTGATGGCTGAAATTATAGGGAGCGAATCCGGATTGTATATAGAATACATAAGTTTTAATCGATGGGATAATCTTGAAGAACTGAGGACACTTTCGGGAAATACTTTAATCTCACTGGTGGTCAGAATCGGCAAAGTCAGGCTTCTCGACAATACCCTTATCCGAATCAGATAAAGCCCTACCAATTCCTTTTATTTTTGAAATTTGTTCATTTTTTTGGCACAAAATTTCATTATGGTCTGTTAGATTTGATGGAAGGTTGCTCGAATTAAATGGGCGCGACTTGAGCAATCGCCCATCTCGTTGACTGTCAACGCGTTGGGGCAATAGAATGGTCTTGACAGAAATCCGCGCGCCCCTATATTGATTATAAGGACACAGAAAATGTCAAATTAATAGGTCAGGAGTAATAATGAGGAAAATTTATGGATTAGGGGCGATACTGGTTATATTTATCACTTTTCAATCAAGCGGACAGACATTACCCGTGCGTTACCATACGTATCAAGAGGTCCTGGATACATTGCAGATTTTAACAAACACACATGGAGACATTATCCGGGTTGATACAATGGGGTATTCGACGACTGATTCAATTCCAATCTTACGGGTTAAAATTTCGGATAATCCGAGAATCGATGAGGACGAACCAGCCGTGTTTTTTTGCGGGGGAGTGCATGCCGATGAAGTGCTGGGAGTCGAGATAATCGTCGGTTTTATCAGCGATATAGTCCATAAATATGATTTAGAAGACCCGACCGTGATTAGATATGTAGAGTCGCTGGAGATTTTTGCAATTCCATTTGTCAATCCGGAAGGTCATATTGTCGTCGAAAACGGTATTACCAATTGGCGGAAAAATAAAAGCGATAACAATCATAATGGGGTGTTCGACAACCATGATGGAGTCGATAATAATCGCAACTATGATTTTGGCTGGAGTATTGATGCGGGTGATACGGTAACGACGCCGGAAAGCCTGATGTACAAAGGGCCGGCTCCTTTTAGCGAATCGGAGAACCGGGCGATGCGTGATTTTGCCTGGAAATATAGGCCGCTGGTCTGCCTTGATTTTCATTCGCCGACTTACGGCAGAGCCGAGAAAGCTTACTACCCCTGGTATTGGTATTCCAGTCAAGGCGGACATGGCATGGCGCCGGATGAACCGCTGATGCTTAGTATCTGCCAACAGTATTGCGCCAGAATCATTCGCGATACGGGCAATCCGGATTCCACATACGAGGCGCGGCGAGCATTGGTGAACAAAGGCGATTTGAAAACCTATATGTACGGTAATTTTGGGACCGCCGCGTTCACGGTCGAGGTTTCCGATACCACTATTCAAGACCCGGCTTTGGTTGACGGCATTGTCGCGCGGAATCTTCCGGGAATTTATTATATGATGAGTAGAGCGCTCGGCCCGGGCATTACCGGAGTAATTCGGGATTCGGTGACGCTTGAACCGATCGAGGCCGAAGTGCAGGTAACGCAAGCAATCAACGCTGATATTAATCCGCGTTTGTCGCGTCCGGACTATGGGCGTTATCGCAGATTACTGGCCCCTGGTTCTTATACGCTTCGGATTATTAAAACCGGTTATCGCCAAAAAACAGTGAATGTAACCGTGGGCAATTCTAATCCAACCAACACGGATATCCTACTGGGACCGATAAATCCCAGGCCGCCGGCTCCACAGCTTATTTATCCGGCGCCCGCCGAATCGCTCAGCACGCGCGTATTTACTTTTGATTGGTCCGATGTCACTCTGGCCACCAAATATCTTCTTGAAGTATCAAGTGATTCTATGTTTTCGAATCTAATCATTCTCGATTCAAACATCACCGCGTCGAATTTTGAAGTCGATTCCGCGATGAGCAATAATCACTACTATTGGAGAGTTAAAGGCGGCAACGCCAATGGTTGGGGGCCTTATTCGAGTAAATCGGATTTTTTCGTGGATGTCCAAACTGGAATAGATGACGAATCGGCTCTACCTGCAGAATTTAGGCTTAAACAAAATATCCCTAATCCCTTTAATGCGAACACGAAAATATGTTTTGAACTATCAAAACCATCCGCGGTCAAATTACGTATTTATGATATAAGAGGTTCAATGGTGGCGCAACCGCTGGATGCCTTTATGGAAGCTGGTAACCACAGTTTAATTTGGAACGGAAAATCTGACAACGATAGTCCGCTCGCCAGCGGAGTATATTTTTATAGTATCAGCGCGGATGGCATCAAAGCCGTCAGGAAAATGATAATGCTTAAATAGGATAGGATTATATCAGCTAAAGATTTGGTTCTTTCAAGGGAGGTAACAATGCGCAAGGTATTATGCGTTTTTTGTATCGCGGCCGCAATGGTCTCTGTTGCCATAGCGCAACCGTCACTGGTAGTTAAGCCGGATACTTTAAAATTCGGTTATGTTTCCGTAAATGGCTGGCATGATAGAACTCTTGTGTTTAAAAACGCCGGTAACCAGACGTTGGTTATCGATTCAGTTATAAGCAGCGGCGCCATAGGATTCCCACCGGTAAATGGAGAATCTATCGCGGCGGGCGATTCACTGGTCATCCATCCGATTTTCGCCCCTTTAGCCGAAAGAGATTATTCTGATCTCTGGAAAATCTACAGCAATGATCCTTCCCGCCCGAGGTACGATTTAGAAGTCCGCGCCTTTGGAGTAAGGACATTTCTGCCGGGCGAGGCAATCTGGACTTTTCAGCATATCGAGGATGTTTACTGCGTTGCCGCTGTCAAAGATATCGATAATGATGGTTTTCCGGATGTGGTGGCTGAAGGATTCGATGCGGGAGCGGTTGGAGATAATCTGGTATGCTTTTCCGGTTCCGGCGATGGGACTATTCCAAACGTTCTATGGTCGGCCAGTCCTCAAGGGGGGCCGTCAAATTCCGGTGGCTACGGCGACGAATGCTTATCGCCGGCGACGGATATCAACGGGGACGGCGTAAATGATGTTCTTTTGGGCACGGCTTGGGGAAGTCGTTCCGTATTCGCCATTAATGGCGCCAATGGGGAAACGATTTGGTCGTTTGATACATATCAAAATCCCCCCAGTGGCTGGGTTTATTCAGTCAAACAAACAAGCGACAATAATGGTGATGGAATTCCGGAAGTTATCGCGGCGGCGGGCAGCGACGCTGATGCGGTATATCAGTTAGATGGGGCGACCGGTCAGTTTATATGGTCATACACGGCGGATGATGCCGTAATGTCGGTCACATCGCTGACTGATATAAACGCGGATAGCATGGATGAAGTCGCTTTCGGCGGGGCTGATTACAGCACTCATGCATATTGCGTTTCGGGCGCCTCCCAGGGGGCTGGCACTTTGTTGTGGACTTTCACTATTGGGACATCGACTCATAGCGTCACGACTATTCAGGATATTAACAATGACGGCTATAGAGATGTGCTTTGCGGCACCTGGAATAATTCAAACTATTTATACGCCTTCAATGGTCGTCGTTTCGGACAAGGCCAGATGCTATGGCGGGTGGCGATTGGAGCGCCGATTATGCGGGTCGTTAATTGCCCGGATTTAAATGGAGATGGCCATGAAGATATCTTGGTCTCATCATGGGCGAGCTATGGATTAGCGCTGAACGGAATCAATGGAAACGAACTCTGGCGCGGTTATGCCGGTGATGATGTCTGGGCTATCGATTACACGTCGGACTTAACCGGGGATGCGATTCCGGAAGTGGTTTATGGGTCTTTCGATGGAAACGTATATTGCGTAAGCGGAGCTACAGGAGATCCGGTTTGGACTTTTTACGCTGGATATAAAATCTTCAGCCTTCGCGGCATAGGCGATGTCAACGGCGACGGGTTCGCGGACGTAATCGTAGGCACACAATTTTTGAACGGCCAAGGCGGAAAAGTATATGTGGTATCAGGTGGAACCGCCACTTCGTCAATCGAAAACAACTCCCAGGCGAAACCTGATGATTACTTATTGGTATCTAACTATCCGAATCCTTTCAACGCGCAGACGACGATTAAATTTAATCTTCAGAAAGCTGGTCGGTATGATTTTGCTGTCTATGACATCACCGGAAAATTGGTAAAGCGTATTTCCGGATTAGGCAATGCAGGACAAAACAGCATAACCTGGACAGCATCTTCAGATAAAGCGTTGGCGAGCGGCGTTTATTTTTACCGTTTAGATGTGGAAGGGCGAACGGTTAAAGGAAAAGTTACGCTGTTGAAATAGTATATTTATTTAGCCAAGGTCCAGAAAATTCGCCGGATCAATATTGTATTTGTCACCGTCAATTATGCCGGTGATATGGATATCGGCCGCTTCTTCCGTAGAAAGATCGATAATTTTCAATTCCGGTTTTAGGCCATCGCGGTCGGCTATTACCTTTACCTCAGGCTTAACGAGATCATTTGGGTTCGTGCGCGAAACAATCGCGATTTCGTCGGTATTCAACCGGACAACGCTTCCGACTGGGAATATGCCGATTGTGTTAATGAATACTTTCAAGAGCAGCGGATTGAAATCGGTTCCGGCGCGGTTCACCATGTTGGTGATTACCTCGTCACCCGACATCCGTTTACGGTGGTATACTCTTCCCGAAGTCATGGCGTTGAATGAATCGGCTATGGCCACAATTTGAGCAAACAGGCAGGGGGTTCGTTTTTGGAGAAGTTCGGGATAACCTCCTCCGGAATAAGTAATATGATGTTCATAGGCTGTCGCGATGGCTCTTACCGACGATAAATCTGTTCCGCGCGTCTTGAGGATAGTTTTGACGCCGAATACCGGATGCGAACGCATCTGTTGCCAATCCATTTCATTGTAGGTATCGGGTTTGTTGACCAGTTCGATGGGCAAGTTGATTTTGCCGATATCGTGCAAGAGCGCCGCCACTCCCAAATCGGATAATCTTTTTTTATCCAACCCAAGATGGTAACCCAGCACTATCGACAAAACGCAAACGTTGACTGAATGGATGTAAGTATACTCGTCGAAATCGCGGAGTATCGTCAGTTCAACCATGGTTGATTCGCTTTCGATTATCTGATCCACCATCGATTGAATCAAACGTTTGGTTTTAGTGAGATTTATTCTATTGCCGGATTTCGCCTGACTTACGATTTCCTGAACGGCGCCTATCGCGTTAAAGAATGTCTTGCGGGCCTTAATCCTTGTCGTTTCCGATTTATGCGTTGAAGCTTTTTTATTGGCTTGGCTTTCGGCGATTTTTACCGGAATTATGTTGTCGATTTGGAGTTTTTCCAGTTTATCTTTAAATAGCGAGTTGGCCTCGTCTTTATCTTGAGGCGCCTTAAAGTGCGTTAAGCAAAAGATAAATCGGTCGATTTCCCGGGAATCAGCTCGGGAGAAGATATTGAATCCGCTGATATTCAAAGATTCGAATTGCTCCTTGAAATACGCGGTCGCCTCTTCGTCACCCGGATCGGATTTTATCCTTTGGTCGTTCAGGAAAAAGTAACCTTCTTTAAAGACAAACACTAAATTCGGTTCTTCAGTAAAAACCTCGGCCACCAACTGCCGAAATTCGTTGGCCTGGCTGATATAGCGATTATTGTTGACTTCATATAGGGAAGCGGTTTTCAAAATAGCATAAAACGATCTCAGAAATTCTTGACCGATTTTCGAGTATTTCTCGTCACTTACGGATTGTGTTTGAACGCTATCAGGCATTTTATTTAAGTCCTTTATTTCCACCCATGCTTCTAACGGCCGCGGCCGCCACTTTAGCATCTTTGCTTGATGCTAGTTTATTAAGCAAGGCAATCGCCTCAGGCTGATTGATTTTTCCGAGGGCCCCAACCGCGTAAACGCGAAGCCGCTCATCCGTTGTCGATCCGAAAAGCAATTTTTTACTTAGCAGCGATTTTAAATACGGCAAAGCTTTGGCCTGTCCCAAGATAGCGTAGACCTCGATTATTTCCCGAATCTGCTCAGGAGGTTTATTACGGAAATTTTTATTTTTAATAAGATTTTCAACCGCCATGAATGCTCTTTTGGATTTCTTTTCGGCCAGGTAGCGAAGGCTGGCCAGTTGAATTTTATTATCGGGATCGGACAGGGCCAGTATCATAAAATCGACGCTTTCTTCCGAATGGATTTTAGCCACCGCAGTCAGTGTTTCATGGCGAACCCGATAATCGGGGTGACGAATGGTACGTTTCAGATAATTAATCGCTCTTGAATCGTTGAGGTCTCCCAAAATGCCCACGATATTGCGGACAACATACCACTTTTCATCTTCAAGGCCGCGAGCCAGTAATTCTATATGGTCTTTACCGAGCGTTTTTAAAACTTCGCAAACAGCCAGCCTGGCTTTGAACTCGGTTAGTTCGCCCAGACTAACGATAAGAGGATCAATAGCCGCCCAGGGAAGCTGTTGAAGGTAGGTTTTTAATCCATGAATATCAATATCTTTCAGATTATTGAGGGTTTGCGTCAGATTGGCGATTTTTTCTTTGGATGCACATTCGAAAAGAAAATTGTCAATTTTCTCGGCGCGAGGATTTTTAAGATTTTTCAATACATTCGAGAGTTCGTGCATTCTGTTCAGCAACATTGAAGCGCCGATAAAATTGCCTGTGGTTATCAGGCTGTCAAGCGCTTTACCTATGAATCCAAGCACTTCAACATAACCGGCGATTTCCTTTTCCAAACCCAATATTTCGAATATAATCGTTATAAGGTAATCGGTGTGCTGGAAATTTGCGTCGGATGCCAATACCTCCGCAATCTGATTTTTTTCTTCCTGCGTAAATTCGGAGATATGATTAAGAAACTGATGAGATTTATCGGGCATTTTAGCGTAGGCGCCGGTCCGCAGAGCTAAATTACCGGACCGCCGGATTGATTCAAGCTCGCCTTCTTCGAACGTCAGTTTGCCCTCATTGATAAAAAATGATTCGATATCTTCTCCGGAGACACCGGGGCCTTTAAATCGGTCCGTGGAATATTCGAAAGTCTCAATTTCCAATCCTTCTTCAATAAGCTCATATTGAATATGCTCGAAGTTCGATTCCCAAAGAAGCGTCGCCAAATCGTCATCCACATAAAGAGTCCGCATCATTTTTGCCAAAAGGTCGACCAGTCTTCCCAATTCATCCGCGGTAATGCCGGTTTGAAAATCTATGCCAATCAGACCATCGCGGAAAAATGTATAAGCCAGGTTTTCGTTTTTACTGGCGCTTTCATATACAGGAGTGTTGTTGTATAGGATACTCGAAGACGTTATTTTGAATTGCAGACCGCCCTCTCGCTCGATTATTTCGGTCGCTTTGTTTATGAATTCCTCGCGGAATTGCGCCGGTAATTTAGAGCTGGCGGGATAAACCAATTTGGCCTTTATAGCCTTAACCAAAAAATTGAAAAATTCCACAGCGCATTTGGGATTCTGGCGCTTAAGAGAATCTATTTCACTTTCAAGAAAATCGAGGTCCTGATTTACGGGCATTGAACAATCCTGTCTAAACCTAGACTGATTTTAAAAAATTAAAACCCTTATAGATTATCGGCAGAATAATATCCTATTATAGGGGGTTTGGTGTTTTTTATTGATGTATCGAGGACTTAAAATCTAATTAAGCTTATGTCTTCAAACGAGTTGAGTAACGCCGCCGGGCGGTATTCAATTGCGATGTTATTTTTCAAGCACTTTATATATAAAACCGCCGGCCCGGGCAAGCCGCTCTCGGGCCGTGACAGAGTCGCACCCGAGTTTGGCCATCACTATGGCCGTTTTAACATGACCGCCGGCTTCTTGAAGGTAATGGGCGGCTGTCTGATAATCGCATCCGCAGACTGACATTATTACCTTTTTCGAACGCTCTATTAATTTTTGAGAGGTCGCTTGAAGATCAACCATCATATTGCCGTATACCTTGCCGAGTTTTACCATCGCCGCCGTAGTTATCATGGTCAAAATCATTTTTTCGGCCAGAGCGGCTTTCATTCTAGTTGAACCGGTTAATATCTCCGGACCGGTAACGGGATTAATTATCAAATCGTAGCTGCAATCGGGTTCTATGGAAGGATTACAGGTCAAGAAAATCGTTTTGGCTTTTAGCGATAACGCTCGATTAAGCGCCGCTATAACGTAGGGAGTTCGTCGCGATGCGGTCAACCCCATAACCACATCGAGCCCACCGACATTTATGTTACTGATATCTTTTTCAGCGGCAAGGATATCATCTTCCACGCCCTCGGCGGATCGTATCATTGCCGCCGCGCCTCCGGCAATGAGGCCTATTATCTGTCCAGGCTCGCTTCCAAACGTCGGCGGGCATTCGGCGGCATCAATGACGCCCAATCTCCCCGATGTGCCGGCGCCGATATAAATCAACCTTCCCCCCTTGGATAGTGAATCGTAAACCATCTCGACCGCCTGAGCGATTTTGGGTATTTGACGGCGGACAATGAGTGGAACCGTGGCGTCTTCGGAATTAATCAATTCTAGAATTTGAATGGTATCGAGTCGATCAAGATTATAACTTTCGGGGTTGGGCGATTCGGTAATCAGTTTTTGTAGATAGTCGAAGAGCTCTTTTCCACGCGCCGGCGGCAATTTCATCGAAACTTAATCCCTCCTGATTCAAGCAAATCCAACCGGTTAAGACAAACTAATTCTACGACCGGATGAAGTGATTGTCAACTTTTCAATTGATTCAATGCCGCGCAAGATTTGATTTTTTTTATATCCAGATTATCGGGATGTTTTGTTCGCGGCGATTATTCGCTGAAGGCTTTGTCGTTTTGATTCCGAATCGATAACGTGAAATGGGATAATAACGGCCGCTTTGTCGCTGGTTTTTAAATAATAACCGTTTCTGGTTTTGATAATTTTCAACATATCTTTCCAAGAACGCACGAAACGACTATTGTCGGTGTAGATTGCGATTCCCGCGCTATTGATTATATAATTGCGCAATTCCATAGACTTTTCGACGGTATCGTTTTTGACGTAGTAAACCTGGATAAAAATCGCCAAAAGACTGCTAAAACTTATTATAAAAGCCAGCCCTACTCCGATTGCCAGCCACATATAGAAAACACCGATATCGCCAACGGGGTTTTTGACCGCTACGATTATCGAAATCGGTAATAACAAAAAGAGGATAATCGTGAGGAAAACAAGCGAGCGATTAAAATATAAGTTATATATAAGAACATCACGCCGTGAAAGCGAAAAAGATAACCTTATCTCGCTATCGACTTGATCCATCATGGCTTCATTTTCCATGCGGTTTCAACCCGCGAAGGAGGGTTAAGGATTCCCATCCATCGCTTTCAAAATTACTACTGGACCTTAAAAGAAGTTGAACCCATAACCTGATTATTTGAATCGATTACTTCAACCCTCCAATTACCTTTAGCCCCGGGATACATGGATTTATATGACCAAGTACGGGTACGGGAATAGTTCACTGCTATAGGTACTTTGGCCACTTCCTTATCATCGTGATACCAGACGAAATTTACGATAGTACCTTCGCGGCCGCCAAGTATGGTTACCCAACAATAAACCTTTTCGGTCGATTCAGCAAAAACAGTATCTTGACCTTGAAGCTCCCTGTTGGCAATTTCGACGCCGCAGGCAATCTTGTCGACTTTTAAACCGCCTTCGCTGGTCGACTCCGTTTGGGCGGATTCGGCCTTGATTGTCGCATCGGGCGATTGGCCTATCGCCGCGGCTATGATAAAGGCGCCCGTTAGAGCTGACACCCAATAGAACATGTTTGCTTTCCGCATAACTCCTCCTCGGTCAGTTTTTGGGTTTCTTATTTGGATTAAGGGGCCGGATATTGACTTGGGATGTCCAGGCCCGTTCCGATTGATACAATAAACACATTACAGTGTCGGCGATATCCGACGGCAATAATAATCCCGGCTTATTAATAAGGCGGGCGTCCGGAACACCGCCGCCGAACGCCGTGGCGGTCGACCCCGGAGTAATAATCGAAACCTTAACTCCGTATTCGCGTAATTCCAGCGCCAGGCTTTCGGAAAAACCCAGCAGCCCATATTTACTCGCGCAATAGGCGGCCATTCCGGAGATGGGGGTGTACGATGCCCCCGAACCGATATTTATAATGTGGCCCGAACCGGCGGCGGCCATATATTCACCGATAATTTTACTGAGTATAATCGGCGCCGATAAGTTTATATAGAGCATATTCCGGATATCCTCGATTGAAGTGTCGACGACATTGCCGCTTATTCCGATTCCGGCATTATTTACCAGGACATCCAACCCGTTATAATGGTTCAAAGCTGATGTGGCGAGCCTTTCGACATCATTCGGGTCGGTAAAATCGGCTTTTTCTATAATCAGGCCGGGAAATCGCGCGGATAATTCTTCCAGCTTAAGTCGATTTGAACCAGCCCCAACTACCTTCATCCCGGATTCCATAAACGCAGCCACAATAGCATTTCCTATTCCGCCGGTTGCGCCGGTTACAAGAGCCCTTTTATTTTTGATTTTTTTATTCGGCATTTTCGAACCTGATTCCGGCTTTTTCCAGTCTCATCAAATCGTATTTCGCTAAACGACCGATAAAAACGATATCATCGCCTTCAACGTTTCCTGCACTGATTTGCATCGCCCCGGCCAACAAAGCTATCGCCCGCTGGTCCAATCGAGATATTCTGGCTTTTTGCACGGAAAATAATCCCGCAGCGATTTCGCCCAGTTTTTCGAATAACAGGTCAATGCCCTCCCCCGTTTTCGCCGAAACAAACAGACATTCTTTGTAACGCGCCAGCATATTGCGGCGAAGTTCGGGATTGTCAACCAAATCGGTTTTATTAAAAATGAGCAATCGTTTGATTTCCCCGCATCCTATTTCTTTTAATATGCGATTGACCGTCGAGATTTTTTCGTCGATATCGTGGGCTGAAAAATCAACTACGTGCAAAAGAGTGTCGGCGGTATTAGCCTCTTTTAGAGTTGACCTGAAAGATGCCACCAAATCCACGGGCAATTTTCTTATGAACCCTACGGTATCGGTAAGCAGAATATCCTCTTTACCGCCAATCGGAAGTTTTCTGGTGGTGGAATCAAGGGTGGCGAAAAGTTTGTCGGCGACATACGATTTTTCGCCGGTCAATCGGTTGAATAACCGCGTCTTGCCGGCGTTAGTGTAGCCGACCAAGCAGAAATTAATTTTCCGGCTTCGTCTTTTTCGCTGTATATCGCGCTCCCGGTCGATTCTTTTCAGCATTTTTTTTAATTCGAGAATCTTTTTGCGGACCAGGCGCCGGTCGCTCTCAAGCTGAGTCTCGCCCGGTCCCCTAGTGCCAATCGCTGCTTCCTGACGTTCCAGATGCGACCAGTTGCCAGTCAACCGCGGCAACAAATATTCAAGTTGGGCAAGCTGAACTTGAGTTATGGCCTCCCGGCTGCGGGCGTGACGAGCGAAAATATCCAGGATTAATGCCGGCCTATCAATTACGGCAATATCTATTATTTCCTCGAGTTTTTGTTGTTGGGACGGAGTCAGGTCGCCGTCATAAATTATCAGACTGGCCTTGGTGCTCCGACACAATTCTTTTATTTCTTGGATTTTACCGGTACCGAATAAATGACCGGGGTGAATACGGGCAGCCGACTGAGTAATTTTCCCTACAACTTCACCGCCCGCCGAACGGCAGAGAGCGTCGAGCTCATCAAGCGATTCCATTACCGACGCCCTATCAGCGCCGGCAAGTATCAAGGCCGCCAGAATCACTCTATCCTTGCGGATTTTTTCTATTGAAAAGCTGTTTTTCAAGCCAATTCCTTTTTTCTTTCTTCAAGGTTTTCATAGAGTTCGGCCGCCTTGGATTTTGGCATATTTTTGACGGGCATCGTTAAAACTTTAATCTTTTTATAAAAACGGGGCGTGTCGACTTCAATGATATCATCCACTTTAACACTTGCCGCGGCCTTCGCCAGACGCCCATTCAGATATACCATTTTTTCGTCGACCGCCGACTTAACAAGAGATCTGGTCTTCAAAATTCTTGCGGACGCCAGATAAACATCCAATCGCATAGATTATTCCGCTTTGTTTTAAAATAATTCTTAAACGGTCGAAGCCGCAAGGGGCTTTTGCCCCGCGCCGCTGACGCGCAATATGGTTGAATAACACAAATCAGTCCCGACCTGGTTATCCGGGCGAGGAAATTATATCATGACCTGGATAAAATACCTTTTTCTGGCCTGTTCCAGCCAGGTTTGGAGTTCTTTTTGAGTTTTATATCGTTTCGCGAGCTGTTCGATTTCGCCGTAATTTGCCTTAAAATCCAAAGGTTCTTCGCCTTTTTTATCGAGCATTTTCAATATATGATAGCCATAGTCGGATTTTATCGGCAAAGAAATATCGCCGATTTCCATACTATCGGCCGGTCCCCTAAACTCGTCGAAAAGTTGGTCTTGAGGAAACCAGCCCAAATCGCCGCCTTTATCGCGAGAATCATCGTCATGTGAATACTGTCTGGCCAGCGCGGCGAAGTCGGCTCCGTTTTTTAACAGGTTATAAAGCGAATCGGCCAGCTTGAAAGTCTCTGAAAAATCCGATTCGGAGGGAGTATAGGATATCAATATGTGGCTGGCTCTGATTTTTTCTCCTTTTTTCTGCAGACACTTGATTATATGAAAGCCGTAACGCGTTTTAACCACATCCGAAACGTCGCCAGGTTGAAGCGCGTACGCGGCCTTTTCGAATTCGGGTACCATCTGGCCGCGCTGGAACCAACCGAGATCACCGCCGTTTTTGCCGCTAGCATCCGTAGAATACGTTTGCGCCAATATCGCGAAATCATCGCCGGCCTTGGCTCGCAAATCTATCCTTTCGGCCAGCTCTTTCAGCGAATCTTCCACGCCCTTTGACGGAGAAGGAGCAAGAAGTATTTGGGCCAGCCGCACGCCCGCCGGCTTGTTGGGAAGAGAATCGCGAAAATTGTTGTAAAATTCTTTGACTTCGCCGGACGATACCGAAACCATCCCGAGCTTTTTTTCGAGTAACGACTCTTTTAATATTTGATTCTTTATCTGTTCGCGATAGCGGGTCCGCAGTGTTTTGAGCGTCAACCCTTCGGCGGTCAACTGCTTTAAAAACGCATCTTCCGATGGGAATTGGGCTTTGATTCTGGTGATTTGCTCATCAAGAGCTTCTTCGACTTGCTTATTGGTTACTTTGATACTTGTATCTTTGGATGCCTCGATTAGGACGAGTTTGTCATCGATCATTTGGTTCAAGAATACGCGGCGGATACTATCGACTGCGGCGGAATCCGAAAGATTAATTGCTTGTTGCAAAGCCGCCAATTGAATCTGGGATTCAAGCTCGGAAATCAAAATTATCTTGTCATCGACAACAGCGGCAACGCCGTCAAGTATTTCCCAGGCCGCCGCCGATACGGCCAGGATAAGCACCGCGATTACGGGGAGAATCCGGGGGTTATTGCTTTTTCGAATCATTGCCAATGGGATACTTTCTGATTTGGGCTTTGGCTTTCAGGCTGGTTACAATCGAGTCAAAGGCCGCTTGTTGTTTTGTTGAAGTCAACACCTGAATAATATCGTCGCGTACTTCGGAAAGCGCGGCGGTCGTTCCGGAATTTATTTTCTCCTTTAGTTGGAATATATGAAAGTACCCCCCTTGAGATTCCAGTGGCCTGGTGAACCCGTTAATGGCGGTGGCGTTCAAAGCCGCAATCATCTCCTTTTCGAGAGCCGATTCCGGGACAAAACCAATATCGCCGCCCGCTTTTGCCGATGATGTGTCTTCTGAATAGTCTTTAGCCATCTGAGCGAAATCATCGCCTTTTTGCAGGCGTACATAAACGGCATCAGCGGCCTTCTGGTTTTTCAGGACTATATGTCCCAAATGATAACCCGCTTCTTTATTAGTGAATTTATCCTTTTCGGTCTGGTAAACAGAATCGATTTCCCTTTCAGTAGGCATCGTATTCTGACCCATTCCCAACTCGAGATATTTCCGGGCGATTATCGATTTTTTGGCCTGTTCAATCGAGTTAAGCACATGAATATCCTTATCGATATTGTGTTTAACGGCTTCCTGATATAAAAGTTCCATATTAACCCAATTGTCTATGGCCTTGGCGATATCTTGTTGGGTAAGAGAATCCCGAAATTCTTCCGGGATTTGATCCATCAAATATTCATAGGTGAGCTTTTGTCCGTTTACTTCGGCGATGGTTTTTCCTTCCTGAGCTTTCGACGCGCAGCCGGCCAGAAATGCCGCTATCAGGAAAATAATCGATAATTTAGTTTGCATCTTTCAATTTCCCCGTTACAAGGTTTGATTTTAATAACTCCAAATCTAAAAAATTCTCGATTTTACTTTTATATTCTTCCACGAGATTGTCTAGGATATTTTTTAATTTCTTTTTTTTCAAACTGCTTTTTATTTCAATTTCGAATTTTTCATAAGGCAATGCCCGTTGCGGTATCCTATCAGTGACCATAATCACCGAATACCCGGCGTGGCTTTTCACCGGACCACCATACTGCCCAACCGCCAATTTGGCCGCTTCATCATATATCACGCCTGAATCACCCATTACCAAATAGCCCAAATCGCCGTTTTTGTTTTTGATATCGGGCCTAATGGTTTTACCTACGAGATGGCTGAAAGGCGTTCCCTTTTCCAGCCTATCAAGCAATTCTCTAGCTTCCGATTCGCTGGCGACCAGTATTTCCGATACCCTGATTTTTTCCGGTTCGCTGAAATCCGGATATTTATTCTCTTCGTAGAATTGTCGGGCTTCCTGATCGGTTACAGTTATCGTATCGTTTATGATTTCGACAAGTTTTTGATTAATCATGAGACGGCGTTTCTCTTCAATCTGGTCTTTATATTCGCGGCTTTGATCAATCTTATTGCGAATCGCTTCCATCTTGCTGGATGCGCCGTTTCGCCAATAAAACGCCACGTTTTTTATAACTTCCTTGTCGAAAAAATCTACACCAGAGCGGATTCCGCGAGTTTTATAGTTGCCCACATAATCATAAGCCGTAAAATCGTCTTGTGACCTTATTTTAACCAGCGGCATTTTGGACTGCTCCTCAGGCAAATCGTTAAGTCGGAGAAAAGTCCTTATCGAATCGCCCTTCTGGCGGTCTGCATTTTGAAGGCTGTCGAGTTTATCCTTCATCATTTTGACCGTGTTATCGACAACCTCATAACCATCATGTTTTAAAAGGTATTCGTTATACTCTTCAATAGTTTTGGTGAAGGTCCACTTAAAATAAGCCGATTCAATATCGGGTCTTATGGCGGCGAAATTGGTTAAATCTGGTTCCCGACGCTCCAGAAGTTTAATGATATGCCATCCCGCCCTGGTCTTGACCGGTTTTGATATCTCGCCGGGTTTCATATTGAAGGCGACTTCGTCAAATTGCCATAGCATTATACCGGTTCGCAAAGAATCAAATACCCCGCTGGTTCTGCCGGACGATGATTCAATCGAATATTGTGAAATTAATTCATCGAATTTATCGGGTTCTTTTTTAGCTAAATTGTAAACATAATTGGCCTGATTTTCATTATCCAGGACAATTTGTTTAAGCTTAAGCCTAGCGCCGAATTTAGCCCAGTATTTTCGCAAATTGCTCTCTGAATAATCTAATTTGCTTTTTATCATTTTTTGGCGCGCCACGTTTAAAAGAATTTGGGCCTGTGTCGCCGAATCGAGAAAGACCTGTTTGTCTATCCCCTTACTGATCCCGATTTCAGCCACGATTTGGGCAACGAGCATTTTCTGTAAATAAGAGCTTTTCCGCTCGAATTCATCCTCGGGATTTTTAAAAGTCGTGCCAAGATACTGCCAGTTTAACTGGTCGATTGTTATTTTATAGTCTCCGGCCCTCAGCACGATTTTATCATTATTCCTCGAATGGTCGGAACAACCGCAAATTAAACCGGACAACGTTAATATTGTCAATATGCCGATTTTATGCATTCTCATCGTAAATCATCCTCCAGATCCGTTAAGCTGAATGTTTCGACCTGTTAAATGTACCCTATTGGGTCATTTTCTGCAAAACCTTTTTTGCCTCATCCGGCCGATTATCACTTTCTTTTATGGTTATTTCCAGGCTTAGGTTGCGTCCATATTTGAATTCAGGCTTTTCGGAAAGCGCCTTTACCCACCTTCCCAGAGTTTCTCGTGATGGGCTGGCATTTTCGTTGAATTCCAGAGTCAGGCGACGCCCCTTCAATTGAATTGATTCTATTTTAAGTTTTTTGCCCAAAATCTTGATAACCGAGATATCAGCCAGGTTCGTAACCGCCTCCGGCGGAGGGCCATAACGGTCGTCAAGTTCTATTAAAAGGTCATTAACGGCCTCAATATCCCGGGCGGCCGCGAATCTTCTGTAGATATCTACTCTTTGATTGGGGTCCGAGACATAATTTTCGGGCATGAAAAGGTCAATGTCGGTGGTCACTTTTACATCCGCCAGGTGTTCATCGATTGATTTGCCTTTCAATTGAGCGACGGTCTCCTCCAGCAGCCTGACATATAGATCGAAGCCGACCTCTTCGATAAAGCCGTGTTGTTGGGCCCCCAGAAGATTGCCGGCACCGCGAATCTCGAGATCCCGCATGGCCAGATGAAATCCCGATCCCAGCTCGGTAAATTCTTCGATAGCTTTCAACCTTTTACGCGCCTGAGAATTCAGGAGGCGATAAGGGGGAATCAGTAAGTATGCATAAGCGCGATGATATGATCTACCGACTCTGCCGCGTAATTGATAAAGCTGAGCCAAACCGAGTTTATCGGCCCTATTGATAATAATAGTATTTACCGATGGTATATCCAGCCCTGATTCGATTATCGTTGTCGAAAGAAGCACTTGATATTTCTTTTCCAAAAACGATTTCATGACTTTTTCAAGCTCGCGTTCAGGCATCTGCCCATGTCCTACAACTATTTTCACGAGCGGCATGAGATTTTTTAAGAAATTATAAAAAGCCATTATCGATTGAACCCGGTTGTGGACTATAAATACCTGGCCGCCGCGGTCAAGTTCGCGATTGACCGCATCAACAATAACCCTCTCCGAAAAAGGCGTAACTTCGGTCACTATCGGCAACCTGTCTTTGGGAGGAGTGTTAATTACCGACATATCCCGCGCTCCGCTCAATGATAACTGAAGAGTGCGGGGTATAGGTGTCGCGGTCAATGTTAGCACATCGATTTGCGTCCGCAGTTTTTTGAGCTTTTCTTTATGGGCTACGCCAAAATGCTGTTCTTCGTCGATAATCAACAAGCCCAAATCTTTGAATTTAATGTCCTTTGAAAGCAATTTGTGAGTTCCGATTACAATATCAACCGTACCATCGGCCAGGCCTGCTTTGATTTCTTTCGTTATTTTAGGAGAACAGAAACGAGAAAGCATGGCGATTTTAATAGGAAAGGCGCCCAAACGCTCGCTAAAAGTTTCCATATGTTGCGCGGTAAGGATAGTAGTCGGCGCTAACACCGCCACCTGTTTGCCCGAATCGACCGCCTTAAGAGCCGCTCGAATCGCCAATTCTGTTTTGCCATAACCGACATCGCCGCAGACAATCCTATCCATAGGCGTAGGTTTTTCCATGTCAACGCGGATTTGTTCCATGGCCGCAAGCTGATCGGGCGTTTCTTGATATTCGAACGAGGCCTCAAGCTGGTGCATCCATTCGGAATCAGGCTTAAAAGCAAATCCGGGGAAAGCCTGGCGTTCGGCATAAAGCGAAATTAATTCGCCGGCCATTTCGAGAAGCGCCCGCTTTGTGCGGGCTTTGGCCCGTTCCCAGGTCCCTGTGCCGAGCTTGGATAGACGAGGGGCACCATCTTTACCGGCGTACTTTTGAACCCTGTTAAATTCCTCTATCGGTACATATAATTTATCATCGCCCTGGTAGACAATAGCGATACAGTCGCGGTTACGTCCATCGACGATTAGCGTTTCCAGCCCCAGGAATTTGCCTATACCATAGTCGATATGAACGACGTAATCGCCCGGATTTAGACTTGCGTAGGATGATAAAGCAACCCCTTCCTTGAACTTTCGAAACGGACGCCGCTGTTTGTATCTGGTAAATATCAAATGATCCGCGAAAAACCATTGTTTCAGGTCGGGGATAGCAAATCCGGAGGATAGCCGCGCTATGTGCAGATTAATGGGAATTTCTACATCATCCAAAAACTCCGCCACGCGGTCTTTTTGGCCTGGGCCGTCGCACAGAATATTGATTTCATAACCTTCACGATAAATTTCGCCTAAGCGATTTTTAAAATGTCCAAGGTTGGCCCCAAAAAACTCCTGCGGCAACGACTTAATTAAAACGTCGACATCGTCGACATTACCGGCCGCGACCAAATTTATCGCGGCGAATTTGTTGAGTTGTTCCTCGATTTGACGGCTTGTTAAGTATATTCTCTCGGGCCGGGCGAATGGAACATCATTGATTTCGTTAAACCTGGTTTCGGCGTCTTCAAGAAACGTTTTAATATTATCGAAACAGAACCTGGGATTATCGATAAAGATTATGGTGGAATTATCAAGATGTTCAATGATTCCTTCCATTTTCAGCCCCAGATTGGGCCATAAGAATTCCAGACCGTCGCGATCGCCGGAATCACCCAGAGCAATATGCAAGGCCTGGGCCGGATTTTCGGGCAACCGCTGAGCGAAATCCTCGATTGCCGATTGTTCAACGAGTATTTCCCGGAGAGGTAAGATAACGGCGCTATCTACCCGGCCGGTGGACCGTTGCGATAGGACCGAAAAGTGGCGAATCGATTCTATTTTATCATCGTCAAATTCGATTCTATAGGGTTCTTCCCCCGTTGGCGCAAATATATCAATAAGGCTGCCTCTTACGGAGTATTCACCCAGCATTTCGGTCATGGCGGTTCGTTTATAATCGAGCTTTTCCAACAGCTGAATCAATTGGTCTCGATCAAACTTGTATCCTTTCGAAATGCGCATGCTGCACTCTGACAGCTGTTTTCTGGGTATCGTCGGTTCAAGGACAGCCTCCACGGGAGCCACAATGACCAAAGGAAAGTTTTGGGCGATATTGTACAAAGTAAGAAGTCTCTGGCCGATTACTTCGTTATGCGGGGCTCTGATTTCAAAAGGTGAAATACCCCACGACGGAAAAAGCTGAACCGGACCATCGCCAAGAAAAGCTTTCAGGTCATCAGTCATCTTTTCAGCCGATTCGCTGTCGGGCGTGATAACAAGCGCGGGGCGCCGCCCCATCTGATAAATTGAGGCAATAATCATAGCCCGGGAAGAGTCAGTCAGGCCGCCGATAGATATGGTTTTCTAACCATCGGCGATTAACCCCATGAGTTTGGCGTAAGCCTCCAACCGGGTGATATCTTTTAATAGTCTTTGCAATATCATAACACAAAAACCCCGCGGCCTATTTAAAGGGGCGGGTCGGGCTAAGTCAGGATCGCTTTCAATCTTTTTTTCTGGCCACCAAAATCATTCGCGGCGATGCCGCCGAATATTGCGAGCCGTCGAAATCGCCATAAACATCGGTCAATTCTAAGCCCGCTTTGCTGAACAAATTCAGCATCTCGGTCAATGTATATAACCTAAATGAATATTCAAGCCGGCGGTTCTTTTCGGTTTTTTGAACCAACTCCAGAGTGATTTCGAGCCGCGACTTGAAGAAATCGAAAAATCTTTCTTCCAATACCACCGTGCCGTTATCGACCGACCAGCGTTTTGTCTGAGTTGAGTGAATGATATTATCCCGATTTACGGTGTCGATTAGAAATTGCCCTTCTTTATTCAGGGATTGAGCCACCCCCTGAAGCACCTGTAAATCGTCATTCTCGCTGGCGAAAAAGCCGAACGCGGTAAAAAGATTAATTACGGCATCGTAAGTATTTTTCTGTTCCAGATGACGCATATCTCCATGAATCAGGTTCAATTTGACTCCTAGCAAATCGGCCCTCTGTTTAGCCATCTGCAGAAAAGTCTCAGAGATATCAAGTCCGGTTACATCGAATCCCTCACCTGCCAAGACAATCGCGTGCCGGCCAAAACCGCAGCATAAATCAAGAATTTTGGCCGGCGGCTTTATTTGGAGCATCCGTAATATGCCTGCCACTTCCGAAGGAGCTTTCTGTTCGGTGTGGCCATAAAGCTTCAGGTAATCCGCCGTAAAATATTTATTCCACCATTCCATTTATTTTTCCTTAAAAAAACTTCTGGCGATAACCTTATACGCCAGTTTAGCGGCCGTGAAATCGGCATAATTCAAACCGGGGCGCGGAGAAAGTTCAACTATATCGGCGCCGACAATTTTCTTATTTAGCGATATTTGCCTTATCAATTCCATCATTTCATCCCAGCTTAATCCTCCCGGTTCAGGGGTGCCGACCGAAGGAATTACCGCGGGGTCAAATCCATCAAGGTCTATAGTGATATAAACATTTTCGGAAAGCCCCGCCAGAATTTTCTGATAAATTTTGGGATTATTTCTAAATTCGGACATTTTTACGATTCGGTCGCGATATTTGATTTCGTTTTCGCCGCCCTTGAAACTGCGAATACCGACGCTCATGAACGGCACTATCTCGGCAACCCTCGACATGGCGCAGGCATGCGAGTATCTGCTCTCCTGATAGGAGTCGCGCAAATCGGAATGGGCGTCAATATGCAAAACTGATAATTTTTCGAATTTTTCGGCGTGGGCTTTAACGATTGCCGGCGTTATCGAATGCTCGCCTCCCAGAACCATTATATATTTATTATCGGCCAATATTTTTTGGCAGGTCTTGTATATCGCCGTTTGCATCGATTCGGGGCCGGCGGCCACTTGTTCCAGCTCCGGAAGCGTGGCGATTCCAATTTCGCAAGGTTCAAGGCTGAAATCGTCATCGTAGGTTTCCACCTGTCGGGACGCGTCGATAATGGCTTGCGGGCCCAATCTCGCCCCGCTCTGGTATGACAAGGTCAAGTCGTATGGAATCGGCAATACGGCCACTTTTGCCGTAGCATAGTTGGAAAGCTGATCGGGAAGCCCTAAAAAGTTGAAAGGAACTATCATTTCAACGGCTCACTATGAGGTTGTGATTTCAATGCCGGGCAGCCCGAAAATAATTATAGTCATCGATTTTCCGTGTGCCCGGATTAATCATCGTCAAAAAGAAAAACTGCGGCGGCGACCACGGTAGTCCAGAGCCCCTTTTTGTTGCCTTCCGCTGATTGAGTAATATTGGTCGTGCGCACGATTTTACCGGATATTTTGTAGATTTCTTTTTTCTCGTCGTACGATTTATCGACATCAAATTCGATTCCCAAGGTCGAGGCCAACATTGTGGCCGCCAAGTCTTCCGCGTAGTCGCCCGATTTACGTTCAGTCATGCCATAGGCCTCATGTTCAGAAAGATAACCATATTGCGATCTATCATTGGGAATCGCCAGGCCGACCGACGCCGAAATCAAACGATTGGGTTCGTTGGTATCGTTGCGGCTCATTACGCAGAACGCTATTTCGCCCGGGTGAAGCTGACTTAGCCCTTGTTTTTTCGATAGCAGTTTACAATAGGGCGGAAATATCGATGATACATGAACCAAATTTAAACCGGCAATGCCGGCGGCTCGAAGCGCCAGCTCGAACGATGATAACCTTTCTTTGTCGACCCCTACGCCCTTGGTAAGGAACATCTTCTTAGGTATGATTAGCATTGGCCTCTCCTCCGTGAATTCTTTCCAAACGACGCAGGCAATGATAAAAAATCCCCCCGAATTATGCAATATAAATATAGCGAATTAAATAAATTCGTTAAAATTCATGAAGGCTTAACTGCCCCCGAATTGCCGACGCTAAATCGAATTTTATTAGAATCAAATATTTTAGGATTTCAAGGTGATAGTTCTTTATAGCTATAAACGGCCGTACCATAAATAAACAGATTCAGAAACACGTTCGTCCCTATGCTTATAAATAGCGTCCATATTATAATCTCAGGATTGTCGCGGGTGATTATATATTGGGCAAAATTGGTGGTAAGCAAATCGAAACATATTTTTATTGTGCCGGGAAGCAATATAATAAAATAGGTGAAAATAGGATTACGGAAAAAAAGCTTCAAGCTTTGCCCTATACTATCCCTTAGCGATTTACCGCCGACAAGCATTGCCGGTATCGCGTAAATCAATAAAGCCGACACCACAAAACCGGCCAGTTGCAAGATGATTTTTACTATTGCGGCAAACCGAGGCGATCCGTAGGCGTATGGTTCCATAAAGTTTGCGGGTATCAGGATAACCGCGAAAAGTAGCGCGGTTTGAATTGCCCAGAAAATTAACAACTTGCCGTAATTTTCCACGGCCTTTTTACGGCAAACGCTTAGTGAATCGAAGCGCCTTTCATGAAAACCGCCAAGACGACAGATAGCGATTCCAATTGCCAGAACCGATACGGTTGGGCCGAGTATCAATGTATCGTAGATAGAAAAGGCTTGCGGCGCGGCTAAATAGTAAATTGGATAGTGGAAGAGTCGTTCCGGCATGAAAATATTAAGCACCGGGAACACAACGGTCTTAAAAACCGGCAGGTTAAGGTTTGTGATTATTATAAGACCGATTAATTGGAGGATGCCAAGCACGAGAAAAGGCAGCCAGGCACTTATC
The DNA here is from genome assembly GCA_012517955.1 of Candidatus Zixiibacteriota bacterium. Lineage (GTDB taxonomy): Bacteria > Zixibacteria > MSB-5A5 > UBA10806 > 4484-95 > JAAYTW01. Next base: position 26,100 of record JAAYTW010000252.1, read on the forward strand.
CGGAAAATATTCAAAAATTGCGCGATATATATGGAAATAAATAGATTTACTTTTTCCAATTTATTCATCGACAATTTCCTTCTTCCCTTATCTTCAATCAGCGCCTATCAATTTGAACTACATTTAAGGCTATCGTCAAATAATTGCAATAGGTTTAATATATGTAGAATATATGTACTATTAACGTGTTTTATTGTGGAATAATTAATCCGCTAATATCCGGCAGCAGTCATTTTGGGCTCTAAATATGGATTTCTTATATAAACGGCGACAAAACAACACGCAACTTTGACAGCCTTTTTTGCGTCTTGATATTATATCGATGAGTTGTTTTGCGGATACACTGTTTTTTTTCTTAGTTCGAATGAGATGGAGTCGAATCCGCTTTTTTCTTTTCTGAAGAGGGATATATGATTGTCAGCAAAATGCGAACTAATCTTTCATTTACGGAACGGGTAAAAATATTGATTAAATCGATACCTAAAGGCAAAGTATCGACCTATGGTCAAATAGCCGCTTTCGCAGGGGACCCACGCGGCGCCCGACAGGTGGCCAGAGTTCTTCATTCGTGCGCCGAAAAAGACAAGCTGCCGTGGCAACGGATTATTAATCGAATGGGACGGATATCGTTATCTTCCGGCCAGGGTTATGAATTACAATATTCGTTGTTGCGTAAAGAAGGGATTTGCTTTAGTTCGGATGGCTCAATTGATTTAAATAAATACCTCTGGCATCCCACGAATATCGATAGATTTCTATCGGCTGATAAAAAAACCGACCGACGCTGAAATTATCCGACGACCGGAGTATCCTTCGAATCAGAAACAAAAACGTTAAGGAACAACATTTTCTCCGCGGCCCTCTCTCAAAACATCAATAGCGTCGAAACAATAAGCTGGGCCAGAATAATTTTTGACACCATTGAGGCGGGATAAACAGTGGCATACCAGAGATTGGGGAGCTCGCTTTCGGTTTGTTGATTGGCATAGGCAAGACATGCCGGCTGGGTTTGAATTCCCGCCATCATTCCCATTATTGCCGGCATCGGAAGTTTAAAATATCGGGTACCGATAAAAATCGCGCTTATTGTCACGGCTGTCGTGATTAGGGCTCCGCCCGCGATTAGTCCAAGGCCGCCCTTACTGAAAGTCGCCGAAAAGCCGTGTCCCGCCTGGATACCGATTCCCGCCATAAAAAATACCAGACCGACTTGTCGTAAAACAAGATTCGCGTTGAATGGCAACCCCCAGCTGATTCTGCCAGTGCGTTCAAGCCTTCCCAGAATCAACCCCGCGATAAGCGGACCGCCGGCGAATCCTAGTTTGAAAGTAAGGCCGTGCGGCAACGGAATTGGTATCATCCCCAGAAACACGCCAAGCACGATTCCTAAAGACAGTGATAGGAAATCCGTTTCCGCGATTGATTTGATGGAGTCGCCGAAATATTTGGCTGCCTCTTCAATTCTATCTTTATGGGCTACCACTCTAATTCTATCTCCCAATTCAAGCACGGAATCGGCCGACGCAACAAAATCAGCGTCGCCGCGCCGAATGCGGGTTATAGTGGCATGAATCCGGCGATGAAGCTGTAATTCCCGAATTGGTTTGCCGACCAAAGCTTTGTTCGAAACAAAAATCCGCCGGTAAGCAATTCCATCGGTTCCTTCGGCAAGGTGTTCGGGGGATAATTCGCCGAACACTATCTGCGCCCGTTGAACCGCCTCCGGTAACCCGACAGCGACAATCAGGTCATCAGGTTCAAGAATCGTGTTGGGTTCGACAATATCGGTTTTTTCGCCTTTTTTTATTCGACTTAAAACGAATCCAGGATCCCCCATCGGCCGCAAAACATCGGCAACGGTTTTGCCAAAGATACCCGGGTTGGTAATCCTGAATGTCCGACTAAGGATTACTTCGGATTCCTGGGCGCCAATCGGTAGACGCGATTCCATGGGTTCCTTTGATTTTATAATTTTGCCGGCAATAAAAAGGCATAGAATTACGCCAAAAACCCCAAATGGATAGGCAAGCCCAAAGGTAACTACCGGGCTGCTGGCGTTTAAATCGCGGGCGGCCGAAGGAAGATTTGCCGATAGGTTTTTGGCCGTTTCCACAGCGGCTGCCAGCGCTGGAGTATTGGTTAATGCTCCGCAAAACAAACCCGAAGCGCTGGCGGGTGATAGCCCCAAGATTTTTTCAATAAGAAAGGTGGCGATTGCGCCAATGAATATTATGCCCGCTGTCGCCACGCTGAAGCGGATGCCGCGCTTTTGAAACGACGCGAAAAAACCCGGGCCGGATTGAAGACCGATTGCGTAAACAAATAACACCAATCCCACAACGTAAATATGTTCGGGCAAAGCCAGTCGATTGTCGATGGCACCGAATGCAATACCGACAAATAGCACTGCCGCAACACCGAGCTGGAAGCCGAAAATTTTTATATTCCCGATTAAATAGCCAAGGCCGATCACCGTGAAAAGTAAAAGGAGTTGGTTATTCGCCAGTAGGTCTAACATTTCTAATCCGTATCATTAAAGCAAACGTTTCTCGTTTCATTTTATTCACTATTGACTGCTATTATTGTCGTCATTAAATGAATTGTCAAGATATATAAGTGAAATATGCCCTATATTTCGATTATCGACCCATATATATAGAAAGACGTCCAGAAAGAAATTCCATCTTAAGAATCCGCCGGCTACAATTGCGGTGATGATTTCGGCGGTAATCCTTCTTTTTACAATCGGCATATTGGCGATGGCGGCGCGGCCGATATTGAGCTCAATAAAATAACGATTGACTTGGAGCCGAATTTTCAATAAGCTTTATTAGTGTATAAACATTCCGATGAAAAGAGGTGTTATGAAATTAAAATTTAAAAACTTCGTTTTTACCGGATTGGCGGGAATGTTTTTGGCGATTATGCTATCCGGTATCTCTGTTTTCGCACAGGACCGCGTGCAATCGATTCTGTCCGATCCGCGGATGGTGGTAATTCCGGAAAGAGGACAGGATCAGGTATCGACCGATATCGATAACGCTAAAGCAACAAGGCAACTTGCTCAGGAACGTAAAAACCAGGCGGATGCCCGTTTGAAAGAAATCGAAAAGGCTATTGATACTCGAAAGGACGAGCTCAAAGACATAGAAAAGCGAAAAGAAGACGCTAAAAAGAGCAAACGCGAAGCGGAATCAATTGCGCTTCAAAGCGAGTTAAAAGCCGTCAAGCAAGCGGTTGATTTGCTGATACGTCTTAAAGAACTGCGCAAAGCGGAAATCGAAGAGGCCAAAGTTTGCTCGGACTTATCGGAGGTGGAAATTCGTCTCTATGAATTGGAGAAAGAACTCCAAAGTAAGCGGGTCGAATATATCACGAACATGACGGCCGGCATAGGCGACTTAACCCGGACAACCAATCAACAGGTTCTCAAGGAATTGGAAGTACGACTGTTAAAGCTTCAGAAAGAACAGGCAGACTTAACCCAGAAATTGGCATCGAAACAGCAAGAATTGATTAAGCAACGCATGAAACTACATGAAGCTCAGTTAAAATTAGGGATGCCCAGGGCGTAGTTTCTAAATTTAAATGATGATATAAAACCGGCTGATGATGCAATAAGCCGGTTTTTTTATTTTTAGAAAAGACAACTTATACAATCGTTAATGGTCCCGATAATCTTTAGAAGGGCTTGACTTTGCCTATAGCTGTTTATATTTTGGCGTTTTAGCGAAAGGCGCGGAGATGATTGAAATTCCAAAAGCATACGACCCCAAATCGGTCGAAGACGCAATCTATGAAAAATGGTTGAAACTTGGTATATTTCACGGCAATGTAAACAGTTCTAAAAAACCCTATTCGGTGGTAATTCCGCCCCCCAACGTAACGGACGTCCTTCATTTGGGTCACGCCCTCAATAATACGCTTCAGGATGTACTAATCCGCTGGAAAAGGATGCAGGGATATGAGGCCGAATGGCTTCCGGGCGTCGATCACGCCGGTATCGCCACGCAGGTTGTTGTCGAAAAGGCGCTGGCGCGGGAAGGAACATCGCGGGTAAATATCGGCCGCGATAAGTTCGTCCAGCGGGTTTGGAAATGGAAAGAAGAAAAATACGCGGTTATTATAAAGCAATTACAAAAAATCGGCTGTAGTTGCGACTGGGAACGTACCCGATTCACTATGGACGAAGGGTTGTCGAAAGCGGTTGTGGAAGTGTTCTGCCGCCTTTATGAGAAAGGCCTGATTTATCAGGGTAACCGCATCGTCAATTGGTGCCCTGATTGTTTGACTACACTTTCGGATGATGAGGTGGAGCGCGAAGAAGTCGATTCATTCTTATGGTATATCAAATATAAACTGAAAGGCACCGACGACTATATAACCGTAGCGACTACTCGCCCCGAAACAATGTTGGGCGATACGGCAATCGCCGTTAATCCTGCCGATGAGCGATTCAAGCAGTACATCGGCAAGAAAGCGATTCTGCCGATTTTGGACCGTGAGCTGGCAATCGTGGCCGATGATTATGTCGACCCGAAATTCGGAACCGGCGCCGTGAAAATTACGCCGGCCCACGATGCCAACGATTTTGAGGTGGCGGCGCGTCATAATTTGGAAAAGATAAATATTCTGAATAAGGATGGCACTCTAAACGACAACGCCGGCAAATATTCCGGGATGGACCGATTCGAGGCGCGCACCAAATTGGTGGAAGAGTTGAAAGCCAAGGGATTTCTCGAAAAAATCGAAAATTACAGTCTTGTGTCCGGAACATGCTACCGTTGCCATACGGTAGTGGAGCCGTATCTTTCGCAACAGTGGTTTGTGAAAATGAAACCGCTGGCGGAACCGGGAATCGAGGCGGTGAAAAGCGGCAAAGTGCAGTTTCATCCGGAACATTGGGTAAAGACATACCTTCACTGGATGGAAAACGTGCGTGACTGGTGTATCTCGCGACAGCTCTGGTGGGGACATCGGATACCGGTTTACTACTGCGACGATTGTTTCGAAATCATGGTGGCGCGTTCCAAACCGACAAAGTGCGTAAAATGCGGAAGTACCCATATCACGCAAGATGACAATGTGCTCGATACCTGGTTCTCCTCGTGGTTGTGGCCGTTTTCGACATTCGGTTGGCCCGAAAAAACACCGGAGGTCGAAAAGTTTTTCCCGACCAAGGCGCTGTTTACGGCCTCCGAAATTATCTATCTCTGGGTGGCGCGGATGGTGATGGCATCGTACGAATTCATGGGGCAACCGCCTTTCAAAGATGTTTATATTCATGGGACGGTGCGGGATGCCAACGGTATCAAGATGTCGAAATCGCTTGGCAACGGAATCGACCCGCTTTTGATAGTGGATAAATACGGGGCGGACGCGCTAAGGGCATCCTTGATGCTGGTGACGCCGGAGGGGCAGGACCCGTCTATTTCGGAGAAGACGTTCGAAATCGGGCGGAATTTCGCCAATAAGCTGTGGAGCGCTTCGCGGTTTGTGCGGATGAATATCGGCGATTTTAAGCTGACGCGCGAGATGACTATCGACCATGACAAGATGGAGATGCCCGATAAATGGATTTTATCGAGACTGGCGAAAACTATCGGGCAGATAAACAATTACTTGTCGGGATTCCGGTTCGCCACGGCCGCCAAAGCCGCTTACGATTTCACCTGGAACGATTACTGCAGTAATTATTTGGAGATGATAAAGCCGCGATTTGTTACCGATAGTGGCGCCAGCGAGGAATCGATTATGGCGGCGCGGCAGTGTTCGGGATATGTGCTGATGCAGATACTGAAACTGTTACACCCATTCATGCCGTTTGTGACTGAAAAAATCTGGGAGCTGATTGTCGAGGAGGGCGAACAGCATTCGC
>JAAYTW010000253.1 GCA_012517955.1 Candidatus Zixiibacteriota bacterium
CCTTAAAATAAGCCACTAATCTAGTAATATCCGATCCTCTAACTTCGCAGTTGCCATTGCAATCGCCGGCGACATACAAGTACGCGCCGGTTGAATCCATGAAACAACTATCTGGCGGTGGTAAGCCGACGCCCTTAAAGAAACGGACGCCGTAAGTGACATCGCCGCCAAGCCGCTGGTTATCGCCGCTGAAATCGCCGATTAAGTATTCGCAATCTGGGACCGAGCCGCGAATCATGTCGAGAATAGTGGTATCGTTGGCAACTACTGCAACCGCGGTCACCGTCGTATCGCCGTAAACGGCATCATAGAAAGCGACATCATAAAGACCAGGCTGAAGCGGCCCGGTAATATATAATCCGTCAACGCCGCTAAAAGTAGTGTCGGTATCCACGCCGGAGGCGATTACGCGTTCTCCTGGTAATGGGACTCCAGGTACTGAATATACGGTACCCGAGATAAAGCCCAATTCAGGCCCTTGTGGCGCGCGACATAATTCGATGAATCTGCCGGTAACCGCGCTTTTCTGTGCGATTATTACTCCGGTTCCCGGCTCCACTTCGAATACGCCAAGGCCTGAAGTTAGAAGAAGATTGCCATTTCCTAGACGATAGACACCGCGTCCATCGTTCCAGGGCGTAATTTGAGCAGTTGATCCGTCAATGTCGAAATCTCGAACGGTGTCGGCTGTGAATGAGGCGTTCAGATACGCGCCTGGCGCCAGCGAATCGGATTGAATTTGCTCCGGGAAATTTACGCTGAACAATTGACTGGCAAACGATCCATCAGCATTGTAAAGTCGGACATTATCCGTCGTTCCCTGGATATCGGCGAGTAACGCCCGACCGTCGGGCAAAAAATGGATGTCAAATGGGTCACTTCCATCCTCTATAAAATTGGTCAGGCGGGTATGCGGTCCGCTGAATTCAGCAACGTAGTCATCACCGGAGGTTACAAACAGATGGTCGCCGCGGAAATCTATACCCCTAATGTTATTAAGGCCATCGGAGGCATCGGCGTAAGTAAACACGTAATTTCCACCACGGTCAAAAACAAAAACCGCGTCCGCGACTTGATCGGAAACATAGACGTTGCCATCCGGTCCGGTTACGGCGCAAATTGGGGTAGAGAAACCAGAATGGCCGGTTATAAATACACCCAAAAAATCGCCGGTTATTGGATCATACATTCCGACATTATCGGCGCCGGAATCAGGTATTAACAATACATCGTTGTTTGGAAGCGAATCGGCTATAAGCGCCGGATTATCACCTTTTCCCGACGATTTTGGCTCGCTCATATCGGCTTTTTCCAATCCCTGCTCTTCCATTTCGGCCTGGCTGATAATCGGATCCTCAGCTGGCTGTACATTTGAGGCGTCGCTGAAGGCGCTGGCTAACGCCAATAAAGTAAATAGTACCATTACCAGCAAATTAATGCGATAACTAATTTTCATGTTTTAACCTCATAATATAGTTTTTTGTTATCCTATCGGTACAAATTTAGCCGACAGGCTCATTGATGAACATCTATACGATATAATTTATAGCTTTATCGAGAAATGTCAAGTGGGGATTTGAGGGTGGTTTATTGGGGGTAATATAAATATTAGTGTGTAAGATTGATTTGAGTTAAAAAGAAAAAGGGCGTATCCTTAAGGGGCGACCATCGTAATCGCCCGGGCAAGTGCAAGACATATTTCTGCGGGATAATGAATGCCCGGCATTTGCCGGACATGACATATTTAATTTTGCACAGAAAATACAAGCGCTTCATTCCCGCAGGCGAGAATCCAGATTCCTTGGATGCTGAATCAAGTTCAGCATGACATGAACCGTTTTATTGCGGCAGCGAGTCAATATCCGTCATTCTGACGAAAGTCAGAATCCAGGATTAAATATTTGCATCGCTTTTCTGTTAATTTCTGTTATATTATATAAAGATAGTTCCATGTTAATAAAGGATTGGGTGCCGTGAATAAATTCCTGTTGGCGGTGGTTTCACTTACAGTGTTACTAATTTGCGGCCTATCTCTTGCCCAAGATATCTATGTCTACCCCAATAAAAAGCTGGCTGACCCCGCCTGCGGCGGGCTGATTGAATACCGGCGTTATACTCTTGAAGAAGCCCGTTCTTACCAGCAGGGCGGGTCGTTTGAACCCTATCTGACTACCGCTTGGAGTTCTGAGCAAAGGCTAACGACCGATTCAAATGTATATAGTCCCAAAGCAATTACTTATGGAGATTCTATTTTCTGCTCATATTTTTCATTCATCGAGTATTTACCATATTATATAAGTAGTTATAATCAGGGAATTGATTGGAACCGACGGATTTGTTTGGCGGATACTAGTTATACATTTAGTTATAGCAATCCCGAATTAGCCAAATATGGATCGAACATTCTTATGGTTTCTTCAATATACAATTTTCAGTCACAAGGATTCAACCTTGCTTACCGTAAAAGCGTTGATAACGGTTTGACATGGGCTTCATTGCATAGCATTTTGCCCTATTATCGATTGCATCAATCCGAATATTCATCGATGGGATTTTCAGGCAGGACTATTTTCAGTTCTTACG
>JAAYTW010000254.1 GCA_012517955.1 Candidatus Zixiibacteriota bacterium
GCGGCTTTGACCCAGCTTATCCCCGATGCCAACGGCTTCAATCCCACGATAAGCCTATCGACATCCTGCTTTAATTTGTCGGACAATGGAACGGCAATAAATGTCCGAATCACTTCCTTTTTGTTCAAATCAGCCATATTGCACGAATAATATATCGGATTGATAAATCTGACAACATAAAAAAAGGCCATCCGCGATTCGCGAACAGCCTCAGCATGTATCCCACCCATTTATTATATTCGACTCCATCTTGATTTACTTAACTGGAATTATACAGCGGCCCTAATCAAAGCCCGGCAGAATCCCCGTACCTCCTCCTCCGTATGAGTTGCCATCGCGGTTATCCGGAGGCCAAATCGGTTTTCAAGGTGTAATTCAACAACGAAATATCCGGAATTACGAAGTCTGTTTTTGACCTCAATTGTTTGTTCGGATGATTCCAGATACACGTTCAGTATATGTCCCGGTTTATTAAGTTTTAGCCCGGCATGCAACAAATTTTCATAAATATTATTGATATTCTTTCTCATTAAATCGACTATTTCCGATTTATCTCTTAATATTTCAACTGCCTTAAGCGAGGCCGCCACAGACATGGCCGACAGCGATGTAGAATAAATAAACGGCCGAAAAACGCGCGTTAGTAATCGTTCAGATGCGCCGGAAAACGCCAAAAAACCGCCCTGGCTGCCCAAAGCTTTTGAAAACGTTCCCATGATAAAATCCGCCGCCCCATCTAAGCCAAATAATTCTTCCAACCCGCGCCCGGTTTTACCGATACAACCGGTGGCATGGGCTTCATCGATAACCAGAATAAAACCGTATTTTCGCTTTAATTCGAACAGCTGGGGTAATGGGGCGATTTCGCCGGTTACTGTAAATACCGATGGTAATGTAACGATTTTTCGGGAATGAGAATCAGCACTTAGAAGTTCCTCTAACCGCGCCAGGTCGTGATGGTCGAAAGTTTGCTTATGACATCCCGACAAACGGATTCCATCCAATGCCGAGGGGTGATGTTTCTGCTCATAGAAAAATACCGTATCCTCGGCCGCCAGCGCCTGATGAATAGCCACATTGGCGGCGTACCCCGAGGGAAATAGGACCGCTTTATCCCGATGCTTGAAGGCGGCTATCTCTTGCGCCAGCTTTACATGAATCGCCGTTGTCCCGGATGTGCCCGGCGCTCCACCCGTTCCACAGCCAAAATCAAGCGCCGCCTTATTGGCTGCCGCGATAACTTCGGGATGGTGCGACAACCCCAGATAATCATTCGAACTGAAAATGATTAATGGCCGTCCATCGACTATAATATTTTGTGCCCGGCGCGATTCTAGAATAAATCCCATACTAATCTCTACGGCTATTATCGGAATATCTTAAATGAGTTAATTAAATTATGTGGAATACCGAAATAAGCGAAATTTAAGGTGATACAGGATTAAACTTTCACAGCCGTTTGGTTAACCATGTAGAAAAAGCTCGTAATACGGTTTAGAGTTTGGCCATAGCAGGATATCATGAAATCTTCAAGGGGCGAAAAATCGGCCATAGTCGATTTTTCTATTGCCCGGAAATACTCTTCGCGGCGGTCGAAACAAATCACATTATAATACATACCGCAATAAAGCATAATATAGTTGGCCACGGCCCTGGCTATCCGGCCATTGCCATCATGAAACGGATAAGTCCAAATCATCCGGAAATGTGCATCGGCGGCTACATGCATAATCTCATAGAAATTGCTGGGAGTAACCGGCCCTAATAGTTTTAAAAGGCCATCAAGCCAAGAGATATGCTGATAGACCAGTTCCGGCAAATTGAGATAATGCGGTGGCCTATAACTTGAACCCTTGATTCTGACATCGACATCGCGGAACCGGCCGGCGATATCGGGCCAGCTCTTTTCAAAAACCTGGCGGTGCAGACCTAAAATGAAAGATACCGACAATTCCGATTTGCGTTCGGCCTCAATTTCCAGCGTATGAAGCATCTTATCGTGGCATTTAGTTTCCAGATAGGCCTTACGATACACGGGGGAAACTATTTCGCCGATTTCTTCATCACATGATGTCAGCGCGGTTTGTAGGAAAATCGGGTCTATATAATTAGTTTCTATGGCGCTGGAATTAGATACTTTATAGAACCGCAAGGCGGCTTTCACTTCCGATACTATTCCCGGGTGACGCTTGCTGATCTCGTCTAAACGAAAAAATAGGTCCTTTATTTTCTCTTTATCTTGATTTTCCATCCAGTTTAAAGATATAATCTAATGAAATTCAATTCAACGGTTTTTTTCATAAAAACCTTAAATATGTCGACTATTTTGGCGAAGTTTAGAGCACTATAAGCGCAACAAGGAGAACCTTATGGCAATTATCTCCGAAAATGACAGGGAAATAATCAAAAAAGAACTGGCTGACCTTTCCGGAAAAGTGAAATTGATAAATTTTACCCAGGAAATCGAATGCCAGTTCTGCCGGGAAACAAAAACCCTGCTTACCGAAATCAGCGAACTATCGGACAAAATCGGTATTGAAATCTACAACTTCATTACCGACTCCGAGATGACAAACAAATATAAAATCGATAAAATCACGGCCACGGTGATTATGGGCGAGGATGATAAAGGTATCAGATTTTATGGGATTCCATCCGGGTATGAATTCGTGACCCTGCTGGATACAATCAAGATGGTATCTGCGGGCCAATCCGGATTAGGCGATAAGTCCAGAGAATTCCTGGCGCAACTGAAAAAACCGGTTCATCTTCAGGTATTTATAACGCCCACCTGACCCTATTGCCCCCGGGCCGTGAGCCTGGCATATAAAATGGCGTTTGAATCTCCATACGTAACGGCCGATTGCGTGGAGGCAATCGAATTCCCCCACTTGAGTCAGCGTTATCAAGTCAGAGGGGTGCCGAAAACCGTCATCAATGAGACCACTTATATCGAAGGGGCAGTCCCCGAAAGCCAATTAATTGAGGCGATAAAAAAAGCGATTGGCGATTAAATCGAATGATTATTTGATTTTGATACCACCGGAGATATATCCGGTGGTTTTTTATTGATAAAAATGATTTATTTTTTCTATATCTGTTAATAAACGGTCTTATTACGAGGAGATTATGAAAAGGGCGATATTTTGTTTGGTCGTTACAGTTTTATCGATGCGATTAACTTACGCCGGCAATTTAGCTACTAAACAATCCTCGAATCAACCATCGGTTGAATTCTTTAGAGAAGAAATCACCCTCAGCGTAAGCGATAGCCAGGCCACAATCAACGGAACCTACTATTTCCGTAACAATACGGACGAAGATTGGGAATTTCCGGTGTTATTCCCATTCTATATGGATTCGTTGTCGCTATTTCCTTTTCTGATTAGGCCTTATTTTATCGATAGCAGCAAAGTTGTTGATTTGAATTATCGAATTATCGAAAAGGCCAACAGTATATCGCTTGCGATACCTCTTAAACCGCATTCGACAACTATATGGCACCTTGATTATGCCCAAAAAATCAAAGCCCAGAAAGCCCGTTATATTATTACCAGCACCAATATCTGGGGAAAGCCGTTGGAGGAAGCAACCTGCAAATTCATAGTTCCTTCCAAGTTCAATAATGTAGTCACCTGGCCAGCGGCGGATACATCCTATACAGATGGAACCAATACCGTTTTCTTGAGCCATCAGAAAGAATTTTTGCCTCAGAGGGACATGGAAGTATCCTGGAGGAAAAAATAAGTGTTAATTCCGGAGCTTTATCGGAAAATGAGGAAAATGCAATGAATATGGTATTAAAGATAGGTTTGGTACTAGTACTCATGATGGTTCTGCCATGCCTGGGGAATCCCATACCGCCATACCAAATCGGCTTGATTAAGGCAAGTCCACCACAAGTCGGTATTATTAATTATTACTCAAGTGATATAGATGTATCCGGCATGACTATAGTGACTTCGCGGGGAATTGCAACTATAGACTCCGGTACAATAATACCCAGAAATTGGCCGTCTGGTAAGCCTTATATTTTGGATTCAACAAATACATCCGGCTTGGCATTCAATCAAAAAGGCGATTCAATAATCGCCAATTTATTGCCGTATTATTCAAATGAGATTAAATTCGGCCAGCTAGGAACCACGCCTGTCCCGATAGACGGTTATGCTTTATTATTTTACCCCGATCCATTATATTTATATTGGGGATATATCTCTTTTGATTTTGCCAGACCAAATTACGGTTATACCAGTGTCCTGATAAACGAAGTAAATGCCGGTAGTACCTGGGATAGATGTGGCAATTTTATCGAATTGTATAATAAATCGGCGGTTCCTATTAGTTTAAATGGCTGGCGTTTAGTATGCGATACTATTTATGATTTTCCTGCTAATGCCATTATTCCGGCTCATGGATACTATGTCGTTGATGAATGCGATTTCCCAACCAAGTTCCATATGAATTTTGATGGCGATAATCTCTATTTGATCAATCATGATACGTTAGTCGACCAGGTTGGGTGGTCCAGCGATCATGGAGCCAATGTCTCGTTTATGCGTTATCCGGATGGCGATGTTGATACATCCATCTGGATAGGTATGGATTTTATTGGGTTTGATGACAACTCATCTACTTCTTTTGAGAACGGTTTCCCCTCCCGGGGGGCTGCAAACCGCCATGAAAATCCCGGTTTCGTCGTAATTGCGGCGCGTGCCGATTCGACAGGTTTAAATGCCGCCCGCCTTACTTGGACAAATCCAATATGGGATCCAAATATCGCGGCGGCAGTGGTCGTGCGAAGCACTAATGGCTTTGTTAATAATCCCCCGGAAGGCGAAGTTATCTATGAGGGTAGAGGTCAAATATATATAGACCCCAATTTGGCATTCAACCAGGTATATTACTACACAATTTTCGCCCGAAAATATGATAACAACTATTCGATACCGACATCGGAATCGCAAACAAGTATAATCCTGCACAGCGCCGGAATTGCGGAAAATTCAAACCTACCGACAGATTTTCATATTTCCTGCTACCCGAATCCTTTTAACGCCCGAACGCTCATCACATTTACTCTGCCAGTATCTGAAAGAGCCAGGGTTGCTATCTATGATGTAGCCGGAAGGCTGGTGGATATCGCGGCTGACCGCGCTTTCGAGGCGGGACAAAATTCGGTTTTGTGGGATGCAGTCAATCGACCTTCGGGAGTATATTTTTACTCTATAAAAACCGATACCGGGTCTCAAGCAAAAACAGTTGTATTGATGAAATAAATGTCTTTTCCCAACTCCTTCCCCTTGCTAGAAAGGCCGTCGGAATAATCCGGCGGCCTATTAATTTAGAACAAATAAGTTTTTATAATTAATTAAGTTGTACAACGGATATTTTTGGCCGATAACATATATGCATTGTTTGTATTTTAGGAGGGTATAAATATGAGTGAATCGATTGCGAGGAAAACTATGAAACGCGCAGGAAGCTTCTTTTTTGCGATGATTGTTGTATTATCTATCCTGGCGCTGGCGGTTTGTTCAAAAGATAAGACTACCGAACCGGTAGAGCAAACGACCGATAACGAACTACTTTACATGGAGCTGTTCAATTCAAGCGATGCTGATACTATCGAAGTGGCAATCACCGACAGCACAGAAATAGCTCTCGAGATAACTCCCGGGCTTGCCGATTCCGCGGGATTTACCCTTGAAGGCGAGTATAATTATGTATTGATTCCGGACAGCGCGATAGTTGATTCAACCTCGATATCGATACAATTCGACAGACTTCGTTTTGTGCGCGGAAACGATTCCACCCTTAGCGCGTTGGTCTTCGAATGCGCTCCGGATGGGCAAGTATTTTCCGAAAGCTTGATTTTCGATATTTATGTCGGATACTTTAATAATAACACTAATTCGAATGCGGTAAAGCTGTACTTGTTCAATCCTGATTCAAATCGCTGGAGATTAGAATCCGTCAAACAGAAAAATAATCCGCCATTGAGATTTAAAATTTCTCATTTCTCGAAATACGCCATTAGCGATTAGTTAATTATCGATTTCAAAAAAAAGGAGCGGTTGAATAGCCGCTCCTTTTTTTATAGATTTAAGTAATTCTATTCAGTCACGTCTTTCAACAACTTATCGATGATATCCATCGAAGTAATCCCTTCAGCTTCAGCCGTAAAAGATGTCACAATCCGATGCCGCATCACGGGGCGGGCCACCGCTTTAACATCATCAATCGAGGGCGTCGGTCGGCCATGGAGAATCGCCCTGGTTTTGGCTCCCAATATTAAATACTGCGAGGCGCGCGGCCCGGCGCCCCAGGTCACCCAATTTTTAATATAATCAAACGAGGAGTTATCGGGCGTATGACGGGTCGCCCGCGCCAGTTTGACGGCATAAGAAATAACATGATCAGAGACGGGCACGCGGCGAACCAAATCTTGAAGGCTAATGATTTCTTCGGCTTTCATGATGCTTTCAACCTGGGATGAATATGCGGAAGTAGTCGTGCGGACTATTTCATTTTCTTGATCCTGCGTGGGATAATCGACAAAAATATTAAACATGAAACGGTCTAATTGAGCCTCCGGTAAAGGATATGTCCCTTCCAGTTCAATCGGGTTTTGCGTGGCTAAAACGAAAAACGGCTGATTTAGTCTATACGTGTTGCCACCGGCGGTAACTTCGAATTCCTGCATCGCTTGCAATAAAGCGGCTTGTGTTTTGGGCGGCGTGCGGTTGATTTCATCCGCCAAAACTATATTAGCGAATACCGGCCCTTTTACGAATCGAAACTCGCGATTGCCGGTAGAGCGGTTTTCCTCGATAATTTCGGTGCCGGTTATATCGGATGGCATCAAATCGGGGGTAAACTGAATTCGCGAGAATTTCAGGTCAAGCGTTTTGGCCAAAGTCGAAATCATGAGGGTTTTGGCCAGACCAGGTACACCCACAAGAAGGCAATGACCACGGGCCAGGATTGCTATTAGAAGTTCTTCCACGACTTTATCCTGCCCTATAATCACTTTGCCAAGTTCTCTTTTTATCCGCGAAAAACCTTCATTTAATTTTTCTACTGCTGCCAGATCGTTTTTTTCGGCTGCCATCGCTCCTCCACATTAGGAAATTTGCCGCTTTAGGCCCGGATTACCTTATTAGGCCTGTAATTTCTTCGTTTTTCAGGTCTGTCAGATCGGCCTTTTAGTAATATTATACGCGGAAATCCCTAAAACAAGCGTCATTTTTCCAAAAAATCGGGCATCTATGAAACCTTTACCGTCCGGATAAGATTTTTAATAAGTGTGGAATAAATTATAGCGGTATTTTAACAGATGTCTAAAAGCCAAGCGAACGATACACATGATTTATGATTACGATTTAATAGTTATCGGAACAGGTCCTGCC
>JAAYTW010000255.1 GCA_012517955.1 Candidatus Zixiibacteriota bacterium
ATAAAAAGCGAATAAATGGCTATTGCCGCGAATATCGGGCTAATTGAGGCCGCAATGAATGAAGACAGCTTTGGGTCCCGCATATTTCAGACCTTTCGATTTTTGCCGCAATTACTCGAAAACCGCCCAATTCAGATATCAACAAATCGGGCGGAGCGGGGCTAAATTTATAGAAAGCGCATCAAGATGTCAATGATGTTTCAAGGTTGTTCAAAACAACGGAAATAGCGGGCGCCGTTGTTTCAAATTGTAACAAATCAACATGGGGAATTTCGATAATAACCATAGCTGATAAAACAGATAGGCTTTATTTTCGATAATGTAGTATGGGTAATACATGTATCTTAAAAGGCCGGGTATATGGTTAAAAATAAGAAAATATTGATAATTGATGATGTCTTTCAAATCCGCCACAATCTAACCCAGTTTTTTTCTGAGAGTGGTTATTTCGCGTTCAACGCGAACTGCGGCATGAACGGCCTCGAGATTTGTGAAAAAATCACCCCCGATTTGATAATACTTGACTATAACCTTCGCGATATGGATTGTTTTCAGTTTCTCGAGAGGTTGAGAAAATATGAGAACAATCTTAAGGATGTTGTACAGGTAAACAATATACCCGTGATTATAATTTCGGGTTACTTATCGGAAGATAAAATCAGGCCGGTCGCTAAAAAATTCGGAATCTCCGGTTTCCTTCATAAACCGCTCAATTTGACGGAATTACTTCGCGAGGCGGAACTTGTTTTGGGCGAAAAGAAGAAATACAGCATGGAAATGACCAGGGATATTATCGTGGTTGACAGCGAATTGCGGACGGCGAAATTTATCGCTGGTTATCTGGGGCAATTCAATTTCAATATCACGATTTGCCTTGGTCCGTACGATTTCATGGAGATGGTAAGCGAGGTCAAACCCGATTTAGTTATTTTCGATTGTTTCATGAACCTTGAACGAATCGAGAAATTCGACCTTTATGAAATGGTAAAAAAGGCCAACCCCAAAGCAAAAATATTTCTGACGTCGTTTTGCCCCAAGTGTAAATTGCTGTCGACCTTCAAATATCTCGGCTTTGACCGGTTATTCTCGAAACCAATCGACTTAATGACTTTGGAAAGCGAAGTGTTGGATCTTCTGAAAAAAAGCCCCACCCCCCAAAAGACCGGTACGCCGGAAATCAATATTCAGGAGCTTTGCCAATCGCTTCCCACCGACATCGCCAAAAGTTAAGCCGGCTGTATCCCGAATATTGTCGTTAAATTTATCCAACCTTAATACTATATAAATGTTAGTTGCGGATTCGAATAACGCAAATATCTATGTGTAAAATTGATATATGTTGAAGGGGTTAAAGAAATAGGGTATATCCAGCTTGGTCCATAAAAAAGAAGGAGGATATACCCATGAAGCCATTGAGATTTGCTTCAGTAGAGAATTTAGGCTCGAATTTTTATTCGGTCAAGAGTTTTAAAGAATTATGATTCTATTTTGTATCGGTTTTTATCAAATCTTGACAAAACATTAACAAATAGGTAATATAGTTTTATGGTAAAGTCCCACGAATTTTACTCCAACCATCGGCAATGTTATTGCCCGCTTTCCATAAGATAACGTGCCGTTTGGACGGCGTTGACCATTATTTTATTTTATACTGAAAATAAGTTTGCGATGGAGGATAAATGAGCATCTGGAAAAAAATCGGTTCTTGGCGGCTGCTTCCCCCGCGTGATCAGGAGTTTTATAAATTGTTCGATGAGGCGGCTCATAGTATCGTTGAGGCCTCTGGATACCTGGTCGAACTTTTCAACGCCGAACTGACCGCCCGTCCCCAAATAGTGGCCCAAATCACCGCCTGCGTCACCCGGTGCAGACAGGTAGGCGAATCGATGGCTATATTACTTCAAGTATCGCAACAACCTCCGTTTGACCGCAACGATATCAGCTTGATGTCTGACCATATTCAGGAGGTCATGAAATATATCAAACATACGGCTAATCGTTACACGATTTATGATTTCCCTTCCAGCGATAAAGAGATGCGCGAACTGGCCCCGATTTTTCATGAAGCATGTCAGCAAATCGAAAGGGCGATACGCGTTCTTCCAAAAGGGCGCGATATCGTGCCGTTCTGCAACGCAATCGCCAAGCTCGAATCGAAAGCGGACAATATTTATCATGACGGTTTGCACCGAAGATTTAAGGAAATCCGCAAAGATAGAACGGATCTGGAAGAGAAAATCAAAGCCGCCGAAAAAAACGAATCTTACAATTCGCTATTAACAATAATAAAACACAATGTCGAATATACCAAACACGTGGCCATATTTTTTATCCTTCGTCAGGTGTACGCCGAACTGGAACGCGGAATCGATTCGTGCACCGATGTAGCAGCCGCTTTAAGCCGCATGGTAAGCGAAAATGTATGATTCATTGTTGTTGATACTTATAATAGCCGCCGCGCTGATGTATGATTTCGTGAACGGTTTCCACGACGCCGCTAACGCCATAGCCACCACAATCGCCACTCACGCTATGTCGCCGCGCAAAGCCATTATAATGGCTCGCACCCTGAATTTCGTCGGCGGTTTAACTCACACGGCAGTGGCATATACTATCGGTAAAGGAGTGGTTGATTCTCATGTAATCACCCTGCCGATGTTGCTGGCGGCGGTCTTGGGCGCTATTCTTTGGGGCTATTTTACCTGGTATTTTGGTTTACCATCATCATCTACCCACGCATTGGTGGGTGGATTGATTGGGGTGGCGGTCTTTTCCCAAAACTTCGATTGGGGCGTGATTTTAATCCCCGGTTTGCGAAAAGTATTAATTGCCATGGTAGTCTCGCCGATTATCGGTATTCTATTTGGAATGTTACTGTTAATACTTTTTAGTTGGGGAGACTGGAAGTTTCATTATAGAAGGTCGGCCCTTTTTTTCAAAAAATTTCAGGTGCTGTCCGCGTCATTTGTAGCCCTGTCTCATGGCATGAACGACGCCCAAAATGCGATGGGCATTATTACAATAGCTTTATTATCGGCCGGGGCTATTCAGGAATTTCAAGTGCCGCTTTGGGTACGGTTCGCTTCGGCTTTCACGATAGGATTGGGAACGTCCGTGGGCGGCTGGCGGATTATAAAAACCATGGGCAAAAAAATGACCAAATTACATGAACCCATCGATGGCTGCGCCGCCGAAACCGCCGCGGGAACGGTCATATTGGCGGCGTCGCTGGTGGGCGCGCCCATTTCGACAACTCAGGTTGCCACAGGCTCAATAGCCGGTACGGCGATAGCTCACCGAATCCGTAATCTGCGCCCTAAGGTGCTTGTAAACATAGTCCTCGCTTGGGTTTTTACTTTTCCCGGCGCGGCTTTATTCGGAATGGGTTCCTACTTAATAGTAAATGCGATTTTTCATAGATAAAATAAAAGGTTGACTCAAGAAATAAAATTAAGGGGAAAACATGCAAGCCAACAATGAATGCCACGGCCAGGAATGCAGCATTGCGATAAAAGACACCGCCG
>JAAYTW010000256.1 GCA_012517955.1 Candidatus Zixiibacteriota bacterium
CGGAGATGAAACCAACGGACTGGCTTCAATGCGCGGCAAAATTGATTTGATTTATATTGACCCGCCATTTGACAGCAAAGCCGATTATCGAACAAAGGTAATGTTGCCCGGCGTTGATTTGGAGCAAAAGCCGACCGTGATTGAGCAGTTCGCGTATGCCGATACATGGAAGGACGGCACGGTTTCGTATTTAAAAATGATGTATCCGCGCTTGGCATTGATGCGCGAATTGCTTTCAGACAAGGGTTCGATTTATGTCCATATTGATTGGCATGTCGGCCATTATGTAAAAATTTTACTCGATGACATTTTTGGCAAACAAAATTTCAGGAATGAAATTATTTGGCAGAGGGATGCGGTTGGCAAGGGTGCGAAAAAAACATCTGACCAATGGTCGAGAGAAACTGAATATATTTTATTTTTCTCAAAATCAGATAAAACAATCTTTAATCAGATATATAAAAATAGTAGCGAATTGACCCATACGCAATTAAAGGAATTTAGATATAAAGAAAGCGATGGAAGGTTATTTAAAATTGTGACATTGGGCGATTATTCTGAAATTTCCATCAAGGAATTTGAAAGGCAAGGATTAATCTACAAAACATCAACGGGTCAAAAATATAAAAAGTATTACCTTGATGAATTCCAACTGGCAATTGGTTCTTTGTGGAATGATGTGCCAAATATATCGCACGGAAGAAATCCTGAAGTTGTAGGATACAACACTCAAAAGCCGGAGGCATTGCTTGAAAGGATTGTAAAAGCGTCTTCAAGCGAGGATTCAATAGTAGCTGATTTTTTTGCCGGATCGGGAACAACCGGGGCTGTGGCCGAAAAGTTGGGGCGGAAATGGATAATGTCGGATTTGGGAAAACCGGCGTGTTTAATAACTCGCAAGCGGTTGATTGACCAAAACGCCAAGCCGTTTTTGTATCAGGCGATTGGAGATTACCAAAAAGAGGCGTTTACCGCTTCCAAGCTTTACCGCCGCGTGGGCGATCTGGCGCATATTGTTTTGCAGTTATATGGCGCGATTCCATTCCCGGATGACCAAAATCCGAATCGTAATTTGGGCTATATCAAAGAAAGCCGGGTTTTAGTGATGGTTGATTCTCCGAATAAAATGACGGGGTTGGCGACACTTAAGCGAGCGATTGAGGCGCGCAATTCATTTATGGGCGGCTGGAATAAGGTGGTAGTTCTGGGTTGGAATTTTACTTATGACATTACCGAAGCGATCCAGTCTTTGGGGGACGGCAAATTGGAGGTGTTGGTAATTCCGCCGGATTTGCTGGATAAGCTGAAAACAAAAGCGAGTTATGAGGATTTAATTAAAGGCGGGAAGATTAGATTTTCATCATTGCAATATTTGACGATTAAACCGGTTATTAAATCAGCGGCCGATGAAAACGAGGAGAAACTGGCGGTGGAATTGGAAAACTATGTTTTACTTTCGCCGGATAACATTCCGCTTGATGATGACGATAAGGAGAAGCTAAAGCAGATAATCGCCAAAGACCCGCTGTCGTTGATCGAGTATTGGAGTATCGACCCGGATTATGACGGCGAAGTTTTCCGCAGCAAATGGCAGGATTAC
>JAAYTW010000257.1 GCA_012517955.1 Candidatus Zixiibacteriota bacterium
CGTAATATAGGGTGGAATAAATGTGTGCGCGATTATTTTTAACAACAACGGCGCTAATATTGGCGATAATGGGGTACGCCTTCGCCCAAACCGGCTACTGGAGCGAACCGGTGCCGGTAGATTATCTTAATACATTTAATGATGAAGATTATACTTATCTATCCGCGGATGGCACTATTCTTTTATGGACAGCACAAGGCCCGATTCGCATGAGCCGCTGGAATGGTATTTGTTGGGGTACGCCAGAAGTACTACCTGAACCTGTTAATGATACGATAGGACTCGAGAATTCGGCAGCAATTACCCCTGATCATAGCCAGATATACTGGGTATCCTGGCGGGATGGTGGGTACGGAGGTTGGGATATCTGGCGCTGTAATTGGGATGAAAGCACTAATACATTTGGAACGGCGGAATGCCTTGGCGAAAATGTGAATAGCTACGCTGATGAATTCGGTATGTGTTTTACCCCTGACGGGCAACGAATGTATTTTGTTTCGAGTGTATATATTAAAAACGGACAACAAGGATATGGTGATTTAGATATCTGGTACTGCGATTGGGATTCGATTTTGGAGGATTGGGGATTACCATATAATATTGGCGCGCCCGTAAATGAACCCGGCCCTGAATTTTCGCCATTTTATTACAAAGCTAACGATAGCACAGCCGCAAGGCTGTATTTTTCATCCTGGGGCAGCCATCATGTACCGGGCTGGCAGGGTGATTGCGATATTTATTACGCCACCTGGGATGGCAGTCATTGGACAAATGTAACCAATATAGGGCCACCGATAAATTCCCCCGCGTATGATGCTTCGGTCTGCTTTACGCCCGACGGTAAGAATCTATATTTTATTTGTAATCGCGATAGAATATTAAATAATGATGGGCAAATATGGGTGTCAGTATTTGATTCAACAGACTTAGAAGATAATTTAATTAATAATGACTCTTCTTCTTTATCTATTATTGCATATCCGAACCCGGCAAATATGACCTGGAAGATTAGAATATTATGTCCCGAAATAGGCGGAAGAATAGATGTTAGTATATTTGATATGCTGGGAAGGAAAGTGAGAGATTTAGGATTTTATGAAAACAGAAAGGAGGTAAATCTTATATGGGATGGTAAAAACGACAGCGGAAGAAACGCCGCGTCAGCTTCTTATGTCCTTAGTGTAAGAGATGGAGAACGATTGCTTGGGTCAAAGAAGTTGTTGATGATAAAATAGTTGGTGCCTTAATGGAGGGTTTTATGAAATTAAAAACAAGGATCGTTTATTTAGTTGTTTTGGCTTTAGTCTTAATTTTTGTCATTTCTTCGAATGCTGAAGTATTGTAGGTCGAAACCCTTGCGGTTTCGACAAAAGTATCTTCTTCCACAAACAATTAATTCCCCGGACGGCATCGAAAATGCCTCTGCAATAACGCCTGATTATAGGTTTATCTATTGGGTATCATGGCGGCCCGGTGGGCTTGGGGGCTGGGATATTTGGCGTTGCAATTGGGATGAAGGTACCAATACCTTTAGGGCGGCGATGACCAAATCGTTAGTCCGGTGACAGTTCTTCAACCGGCTCCAATATAATCTCGTCATACAGTATTACTGGCTATAAAGCCGCTCAATGGTCTTGAGTTATAGGAACAAAATATCGTTAATAGGTATCAAATATAGGCATAAACAACAATTATTTTATTTATTTTTGCTAATTATTTCGCCTTTTTGGAAACGAAATAAGTATAATATACCATGCCGGATGATTACCGTAAATACCTTGACCCGGCTACGGTCGGAAAATTAGCCAGCCTCGAACTCAAAGCGCGCCTGGTTGTGGAAGGGTTCATTGTGGGACTTCACAAAAGCCCTTATCACGGCTTCTCGGTCGAGTTCGCCGACTATCGGCAATATATGCCCGGCGATGATATTAAGCATATCGATTGGAAAATCTACGGCAAGTCGGATCGGTTTTATATAAAGCAGTTCGAGGAAGAAACAAATTTGAAAGGGTATATTATTCTGGACGCCTCCGCTTCGATGGGATTTCGCGCCCCCGATTCCAGGCTCACAAACGGCTTAACCAAGCTCGAATATGGTTGTTATCTGGCGGCGGCCCTGTCGTACTTGATGCTTCGCCAGCAGGACGCCCCAGGACTTTTAGTATTTGACGAGAAGGTCAGGGCGATGATACCCCCGCGAGGTACGCGTTCACATATCAATAATATATTAAAAGAACTCGATAAAACCAATCCTCAATCGGGCACAGATACGGGGTTGGCCTTTCACGAATTGGCGGAAAGAATAAAACGTCGGGGATTGATTATCGTGATATCGGACCTTTTAGACGACCCGGTAAAGACGCTTACGGGGCTAAAACATTTCCGCCATCGCAAACACGATGTGATAGTGTTTCATGTTCTCGACCCGTTCGAACGCAATTTCAATTATTCGGCGGAGGCGCGATTCAGGGATTTGGAAACCGGCGAAATGATTCTGACCAACCCAAATCAAATCAGGCCGGCATATATAGAGAAGCTTGGTGAATATATCGAAAAATTCAAGCAAGGTTGCCGAGAATCCCATATCGACTATCATTTTTTGGATACGTCGACTCCATTTGATAAAGCGTTGTTCGGCTATCTGGCAAAAAGAAGCCGTTTAGGGTGATAAATTTGCCAATTTCGGCCAAACGGGTGGAAGAGCGTTTTATGGATGTAACTATTTGAATAATAATATGTTACTTGCTTTTATCGAATCTTGCGAACCCAACGGCCTTTAATTTTGTTTAAATTACTGAAAGCTTAAAAAAGTGTTGTAAAAATGGGGTAAGATTTTTAATTTAGCGGTGCGAATATGATGATAACGATGTTGAAATCGAAAATCCACCGCGTACGCCTGACCGGCGCCGAACTGGACTATGAAGGGTCAATCGCAATAGATAAAAATCTATTGAAGGCGGCCGGAATATATGCTAACGAACAGGTGCATGTTCTAAACCTTAATACTGGGCAGCGGCTGGTAACATACACAATCGAAGCGGCAGAAGGTTCGGGCGAAATATGCCTTAATGGACCAGCGGCCCGCATGGGGCAGGTTGGTGATATTCTCATTATTATCAGCTATTGCCATTTACCGGAAAATGAAGTGGCAAATCATCATCCAATAATCGTGAAAGTTGATAAAAATAACCGCCCGATTTGATTTTTTTCACATAAAGTAATTGTTTCATAGATAATACAGAAAACCAATCAGCTGTTGAGGACGGTATTGTGTCTAATAATCAAGATAGAAATGTTGCCGCAGTGATTTTAGCCGCCGGCATGGGAAAGCGGATGAAGTCCGAGTTGCCGAAGGTGTTGCATAAATTGGATGGCCGGTTCATGGTTGATTATGTGATAGATAACGCGCGGGAGGCCGGGGTGAACCAAATAGTTTTGGTGGTCGGCCATAAGCATGGAATGGTGGAAAAGGAATTAGCCAATCGCCCGGTTAAATTCGCGCTTCAGATACCGCAAAAAGGAACTGGGCACGCGGTTCAGATGGCGGTGCCTTATCTGGGAAATTTCGATGGGGATTTGCTGGTGTTGTGCGGCGATATGCCATTGGTTTCGCCTATCACTATCAAAAATCTAATAAAGATGCGCCATGAATCGGACGCGGCGGCGGTGGTGCTGACCGTCAATCTTGATAAGCCGGGCAGTTATGGCCGGATAGTCCGCGACAATCAGGGATATCTGGATTCTATCGTCGAATTTAAAGATGCGGACGATTCTATCAAGCAAATTAAGGAGGTCAATACGGGGGCGTATTGTTTCGATTATCAAAAGCTTTTAAGCGTGCTTCACCAATTGAGCGCCGAAAACGCCCAGGCCGAATTCTATCTGACCGACACGATTAAGCTTCTGAAACAAAAAGGATTTAAGGTGGCGGCGCTGATTTCCGATAATCCCAATGAAGGGTTTGGGATAAATTCAATCGATGAATTATCTTACGTGGAATCTATTATAAGGGAACAAAAGCGATAATATCGCTATATCAAATAGAAAAGGATTGACAGCGAGCTTAACCCATATTAATATCAATCAGCCGCTTGGCGATAAAGGAAGGGTCGATGAGTCATGATTAAAAAGGTCATGTATGGTTTAGCGATAACAGCGATACTGGCAGCGACAAGCTATGCACAGCTATCGGGCGATTTTTCAAGCGGCCCGGTGAAAGAGAAACCGAAATTTTCGCTTTTGGATCCAAGTCGTCTGCATATGACCCAAAGCTATTCATTGATGTATTCTAATTCGAAAGCGGGCTCATCCAGTCTGGCGATGTATTTCAATTCAATAGAATATCAGGTGTCAAATCCACTAACCGTTAGATTCAATATCGGATATTTGCATCAGCCGGGAGCTATCTTGAAAAGCGGCGGCACCTCTTCGCGCGGCGGACAGATAATTCCGGGATTATCACTGGTCTATCGTCCCAGCGATAGTTTCTTGTTTCGTTTCGATTATCGGCAGACGCCGCTTATAAACGACGGTTATCCAAATTATATTGATGACAATCTGCGATAAGCGATATTTGAAAATATCGATAATAAAGCGTATCTGTTCAACACTACTGAAGGAAAAAAGCGAAAGTTAAAAGGTTAAGAGAATCCCGCCATAAATCAGGGCATGCCTAGAAAAAAACAAGCAAAAACCAAACCCCGTAAGCGTAGCAAAAAATCGGGAATAGCCGGCTGGGTAATTATTTTTCTTACTATTTTTATAATGGTATTTGTGCTTTCTATGTTGATGACGCCATCGGAAGTGACGGTGGTTCAAACGGAGCGCGGTGTCGTGCGCGTGCAGATACTCAATGGCTGCGGCGCCAGCGGGGCCGGCGATGAAATGACCAGGGCGCTGGCCGAAAGCTCGAATCAAATATTTTTCGACGTAATCGATAGGGGGAACGCCGATGTTTATAATTTCGATAAAACGCTGGTTATTGACCGCAGAGGAGA
The DNA here is from genome assembly GCA_012517955.1 of Candidatus Zixiibacteriota bacterium. Taxonomy (GTDB): domain Bacteria; phylum Zixibacteria; class MSB-5A5; order UBA10806; family 4484-95; genus JAAYTW01. Next base: position 4,998 of record JAAYTW010000257.1, read on the forward strand.
CAAGGAAGCCGGCCATTTTTCGAAACCAGCCTATCAGGTGGCGCACCTGCTAAGTACAGGTCCCGATGAATTGCTTATACAAAGGCTATCGGATAATTTACTCGACATCGATGTCACGATAATCGTAGGAGCCGATTATAAATCAATAATCAATAACATGAAAAGAGGTAAAACAGCGGTTGAGTCCTAAACAAATTGCATTGACCGCGGGAAAACTTGCCTTAGAAAAAAACGGTTTTGACGTAACAATAATCGACCTTCGCAAAAAAACCGATGTAGCCAGTTATTTCGTGATATGTTCAGGCAACGTCGATGTTCATGTCAAGGCCATCGCGGATAATATTATCGACGGCTTGAGAGCAAAAAATGTCAGGGTCTGGCATACGGAGGGGTATCGGAATCTTCAATGGGTGTTGCTGGATTATGTGAATGTAGTTGTGCACGTGTTTCAACCGAAACAACGCGAATATTACTCAATCGAAAAATTATGGGGTGACGCGCCGAAACAAACATTAGATTAAAGTCCGCTATTTGTTCTAAATACGGCGTTTTTATTCTCGTCAGGGGTACTTCTGTAAATATCCATTGACGGCTTATTTCATAATAGAAAATTATTATTTGCAAGGAGAGTTCACATATGGATATTGTGGAACTAAAATCAAAAACTATTAACGAGCTGAGCGATCTGGCGGAGCAGCTGCAAATTCCCGGAATCTCCGGCCTGAAAAAATCAGAGCTGATTTTCAAAATTCTTGAAGCTCAGACCGAACAGGACGGACTGATATTCGCCGAAGGGGTCCTGGAAGTCTTGACGGAGGGTTACGGTTTTTTGCGAAGCCCCGATTACAATTACCTCCCCGGCCCCGATGACATCTATGTCAGCCCGTCACAGATAAAAAAATTCGATTTACGCACCGGCGACACCGTTTCCGGGCAGGTTCGCCCCCCAAAAGAAACGGAAAGGTATTTCGCGCTGCTTAAAATCGAAGCGGTAAATCACGAGAATCCGGAAGTCGCCAAACACAAGATTATGTTCGATAATCTGACGCCGCTTTACCCGCAATCAAAACTTAAATTGGAGCTTGACCCCAAAGATGCCACCACCCGGATAATGGATTTGCTCACGCCGATAGGCAAAGGTCAGCGCGGTTTGATTACCTCTCCGCCCAAAGCGGGCAAAACAATCATTCTGCAAAAAATCGCCAATTCGATTACGGCTAATCATCCGGAAGTAAAATTAATCGTTTTGCTTATCGATGAACGACCGGAAGAAGTCACCGACATGGAACGCACGGTCAAAGCCGAAGTCATCTCGTCAACATTTGACGAACCGGCCGACCGTCACGTGGCCGTGGCTGAGATGGTTATCGAAAAAGCCAAGCGTTTGGTCGAACACAAAAAGGATGTTTGCATTCTTCTGGATTCGATTACTCGTCTGGCCCGCGCTTATAACTCGGTTGTACCTCATTCCGGCAAGATATTATCGGGCGGCGTCGATTCGAACGCCCTTCAGAAACCGAAACGGTTTTTCGGGGCCGCCCGCAATATTGAAGAAGGCGGATCGTTGACGATTATCGCCACCGCTCTGATTGAAACTGGTTCCCGCATGGATGATGTCATTTTCGAAGAGTTCAAAGGCACCGGTAATATGGAAATCGTGCTCGACCGCAGATTGTCCGACCGCCGTATATTCCCATCGATAGATATCAACCGTTCCGGCACCCGTAAAGAAGAATTACTGCTTACCCCCGAAGAACTCAACCGCGTCTGGATTCTACGCAAGTTCCTCAACGAGATGAGTCCGGTTGATGCTATGGAATTTCTGCTCGACAGAATTCTCAAGGTGAAAACCAACGCTAAATTCTTGGAATCGATGAGTTCTTAACGGGGGAATTGGTCTCGAGTAAAACGCGGGGCTTAGCTTTCGAAATTTATAACTTTAGAGGTTCGGTATGAATGTGGCAATCGCCGGCGGCACCGGTTTTATCGGCAAGGTGATAATAAAAAAGCTGGTTGAGCGCGGCCATCACGTAATCGCGTTGGTGCGCCCCGGTTCAGTATTGAAAATTAACAAATTCCCCGGCACCGAAACCCGCTATATCTATTACGACAGCCCAGGCCAAATCAGCAAGACCCTCGATGGGGGCGAGGCGATAATCAATCTGGTTGGGATAATCCGCGAAACTAAAAATATCACCTTCGATTTTGCGCATCACACCGTTTCCCAACTATTGTCAAAAGGCGCGCGCGAGGCCGGCATTCGGCGGTTCGTGCAGATGTCGGCGCTGGGAGTCGAACGAAATATCGCCACCGGCTATTTCCAAAGCAAGGAGGCGGGGGAAAAGTCGCTCAAAAATACGCCCGACCTCGATTGGACGATTTTCCGGCCTTCGATTGTATTCGGCCCCGAAGATTCCTTCGTGAATATGTTCGCCTCAATGATAAGGAAAGCGCCGTTCGTGCCGGTTATCGGCGATGGGCGTTATCAATTACAGCCGGTGTGGGTTGAGGATGTCGCCGAAGGATTCGCGCGCTGCCTTGAGATGCCACAGACTATCGGCAA
>JAAYTW010000258.1 GCA_012517955.1 Candidatus Zixiibacteriota bacterium
GGCGGGCGATAATATGCACAGCCACCACTTCGCCAACTTTCGAGGCGCCGGCATGACCGGCTTCGCAGGCCGCTTTTACCGCCGCCACATCGCCGCGGATTACGGCAGTAACATAACCGCCGCCGGTTTTTTCATAGCTGACCAATTCAACCTTGGCCGCTTTAACCATAGCATCAGCCGCTTCAACCATCGCGGCGAAACTTCTGCATTCAATCATTCCTAATGCATCTGCCATTAACTTGACCTCCGTAAGATATTAAAATTCATAACTTTCGCTATTTTTCCATCGCGCGACCACTTATCGATTCGATTGCTTTAATCGCAGCCCTATGGCCGACATCGATATCCCGTTCTTCGCCGCCCAAATATAATCTGCCAAACGACCCAAACGAACGCACTTCAAGAATATTTATTTCGGCGGCCTTTTCGGCCTCGTTGGCGGCCAAAGCCGCGTAGGCCGCCGGTTCGGTTTCCATAACATAAAGCGTTTGTCCGGCGATAATCATGTTACCGTGGCGCATGCGATTGATTAACTGCGTCTGATGGTCATCCACGCGCCTTATAACCTGGCTGGACAAAATGCGGGGTTTCCAGCGGTCGGTTTCTTTCAGTTCAAGGGCGTCGAGAATCGCCTGGCCCGCCTGACGGACATCCGCCTGCGATTCCGAATGAATTTCCAGCATGCCATACAATCTTTCAACTATTTGCATCCCCGGCGTTACTCGGGTAGATTTAAGGGCAATATCGGTAATACGGTTTATTTCGATTCCGGGGGAAATTTCGACATACAGTGATGCCATTCCTGCTACCGGTAAAAATCCCTGAGCGACAGTTCCCAGAAAGGCCGCGTACTGCGGCTGAAGGCTGTCCAAAAATACGTAAGCTCTTAATTCCGCCAAAACGTTCTCCTTCGTTACGCAAGCCTATAACATTATTTTGATATCGTAACTTGCTTAGCTTCCTGTGTAATTTTTACGCCTGCGGATGCACCGATTCTGGTTGCGCCAGCCATAATCATCTTTTGCGCGTCGGCCAAACTCCTGATACCGCCGGCGGCCTTTACCCCCATCTTGGTGCCCTTGACCGCCTCGCTCATTAAAGCGACATCGTGGACGGTGGCGCCGCCGGGCCCGTAGCCTGTCGATGTTTTAACGAAATTGGCGCCGGCTTTTTTGGCGAGCTGGCATGCAAGGATTTTCTCGTCATCAGTAAGCATGGCCGCTTCGATAATTACTTTTGAGACAGCTCCGCCATCGCGGCAAGCATCCGTTACCGCTCTTATATCTCGAAGCACATACTGGTCATCGCCGGCTTTCAACATGCCAACATTGATAACCATATCGATTTCTTTGGCGCCATCGCGAATAGCCCGCCGGGTCTCCATCGCTTTTATCTCCGATGTTGATGTTCCAAACGGGAATCCAACCACCGAACAGACCTTCACCGAAGTACCTGATAACAGCTGCGAACAGAGTTTGACATAGCAGGGATTTACGCATACGGCGGCGAATTTAAATGTTTTCGCTTCTTCGCAAAGCTTGATTATTTGATCCGGGGTGGCCTGGGGCGCCAATATCGTGTGGTCGATATACTGGGCGATATCGGCGGGAATGTTTTTACCATCTGGGGTATAGCCGATTCTTCCGGCCCCGGCATCGATAATCTTTTTAACCGCCACCGGATCGATATCGGTGGCGTGGCCATAGTGGATAATCAGCGTATTGTCACTTTTACAGACTATACTTCCATCGCCGGCTTGGCAGGTGCCACAAATCAGGTTTTGAAGTTTATCCGCGATTTTGCGTAAATCTTCTGTCGAGATATTATCCAAACCGCCAATGCCATGGGGCGCGGTAGGTATCGGCGGCGGCGTTCCTTTTTCGATATCGCCGATCATCGCCACCCGTTTTTTATGACGTTCGGCGGTGCATTCGGTGGAAAGCCAGATATCGACTATTTGTTTGGCCAGTTCGAATCCTATCAGGCCGGCTCCCAACGTCAGCATGTTGGCGTCGTTATGTTCGCGGCTGTTACGGGCCGTGGAGATATCATAGCACATGGCGGCCCGTACCCGAGGAACTTTATTGGCGACCATACACGAACCGATACCGGCCCCGTTTATCATGATGCCGCGTTCGCAATGATTATCGCTGACCTGTTTGGCGACGGCATAGGCATAAGTCGGATAATCGACCGCCTCGGCTGAATAAGTGCCGCAATCTTCGACCGCGTGTCCTTTTTCAGATAGGTATTTTTTTAATTTTTCTTTGAGTTCAAATCCGCCGTGATCGGCTCCGATAGCAATCTTCATTGGCACAATCCAAGCTATTTTCTTTTAAATAGAGAAACATTCACATTGCTCGATGATATATTTGCCGTTTGAATATGTCAAGCAGTTCTTGCCAATTCGCAGGAAAAGGCGAAAACGATTAATCGCCAATCAAGCCGGACCTCGTCCCCGCATTATTCTTATAATTCTATGGAAGTCGATAAACAAAGATTGCCGATGGAATAATCGACGATTGGTCAAGCAAATACGAACGTTAATTGGTTTTCGGCGGGCGGTTTGTCTTTTCTCTTTGGCGATTCTTAAATGCGATATCCGGCTGTTTCGCATTCAAAGCCTTTGGGATTTTCGGGCGAATCAGATGTCATACAATCCCTTTTTTGCGTTATCGAAAACGGGCTTTTGTTCTATTATCGCTTTTTGATTGTTTTCTCAAATATCGGGATAATTAATATGTGAGTTAATACCGGAACCAACAGCGAATATCATACTATACGCCGTCGGGACAAATAACAAAGCGATTTCAATAACCATTGGAATCGCCTTAAGGTAAACAGATTTTTACGAAACTGTTTTCTTTATCGGAATCGCAAAACTGATGATTGGATTAATGCACAGCGAGATAATCATACCGATAGTTCCGGCTTGCGGCGAGGGCATTCCCTTAAAATATAATAACAAACAGGTGGACAATCCCAGAATCGAGGAGGTAAATGCGCCAAGTTTTGTCATCTTTTTACTCAATAATCCCCAGACAAAAGGCCCGAGAAAGGCTGCCCCGATTGAACCCCAGGAGATTCCCAGAATCGCGACAATTGTCGATGGTTTCAAGTATGCCAAAAGCACGGATAGCAAAACGAAGAAAGCGCTGAAAACGCGCATCAGGATAGTCATCTGTTTATCGGTGGCTTTCTTATTGATAAAGCGCGCGTAAACATCTTTGGAAACGGAGGAGCTGGATATCAAAACCAATGCGGCCAGGGTGGACATAGAGGCGGAAATTATTAAGAGCAAAATAAGTATTGATAACGTATGGGGCACGACTTTGGCCAGCATCTCGGGCATCAGGTTATCAAATATCGGCTTGCCATTGGCGAAACCACTGGGGGACGTTTCGGGCGTGATAAATATACGAAGTGTTGAGCCAGTAAAATAGGCGACTCCGCTGATTAGCGCCGAAAAGAGCGTCGAGGCTATCATTCCCACGCGAATCGAGCGTTTATCTTTGATCGCGTAAAATTTCTGGGCGAGTTGTGGCATTGCATACGGCGCGACGCTGGTTAAAAATACCAGACAGAACAATGGCCACCATCCGGGAGGGCCGACGGCAGAGGTAAGTTTTGGGTCTATCGATGATAGCGTCGCCGATATGTTCGCCAGTCCCCCGCCCTTGCTTATGACGCTGCCGAGCAAGATAGAAACGCCGGTAATCATGATAATCCCGAAAATAACGTCAATCATCGTCATCGAACGATATCCGCCAAGCACCAGATAGATAGCGGTAAAAACGCCCATAAAAGTTAA
>JAAYTW010000259.1 GCA_012517955.1 Candidatus Zixiibacteriota bacterium
GCGATAAAGGCGGGCCGCTGATTTCCAATAATCGAATGAAATTGAGGGTATCCGGATTATATGGCGCGGCGATACTTGAATCTACCGGAGCGCCAATATTCATATATAGCCTGAATCCCGGATTATCGCCTTTAGGGAAAACGTGATGCATCCTTAGATTCCAATATTGCATGCCGTTGGCTTCAAGCAAAGATGGATTCGCGCCCCTAAAAGTCGCGCAAGCAAGGCACGATAACCCGATAAAAACCAGCAGGCGTCTAATCATAGTCGAAGGTTACTTTGTATATAAACTGTGGTCAAGCGTTATTTGCGGTCGCAAAATCGCGCTATTCTGGCTTATTTCATGTAGATAATTAAAATCCTTCCCCAATCAGGATTGCGTCGGAATAATTTGATTGCAAAATAGACGGAAATCCTATAATTAAAGAGCCGATATGGTCGCTTTTCGGTTTGGTGGAAAAAAAGGCGCGGTGCTCGGTTGAGCTGGCCAAGTTTGATAGCGATAGCCGTGGCTTTGGCCATGGATGCGTTCGCGGTCGCTATCGTCAGTGGATTAACATTAAATCCGCTGACCGCCAGACGTATTTTCCGTTTATCATTTCATTTCGGGCTGTTTCAATTTCTGATGCCGATTATCGGCTGGTTGGCCGGAATCGCGATTCAGAAATATATCGCCGCTTACGATCATTGGGTGGCTTTCGCGTTGCTGTTTTTTGTGGGCGGCAAAATGATTTATGAATCTTTCCAGGCCGATGAAACCAAGCGAACCGAATGCGATCCTACCACTGGATTGAGTCTGGTATTACTTTCGGTCGCCACAAGCATAGACGCCCTGGCCGTGGGATTATCCCTGGCGATGCTTGGCTCAAGTATCATATTTCCGGCTGTAGTAATTGGAATCGTAGCGGCCTTGTTTACGATTGGGGGGATGTTGCTGGGCCGCCGTATTGGCGCTTTATGGGGAAAAAGAGTTGAAGTGTTTGGCGGGATAATACTTTGCGCCATAGGCGTAAAAATCGTAATTGAACATACTTGCGGTTAACGCCCGCTTGAACGATTTTAATCATGGCAATAAACGTTAGTTTATATTATTCGATGTTATTTTGATACCGCGATTTGTGTTGGGACCGTCTTTTTAGTATCTAAGGCTTTTCGTACCGCCGATGCCAGGACTTTCAGATTGATAGGTTTTTTCACGAAAGCGCTCGCGCCAATCGCCTGTGCCTTTCGGACCCTCTCGGTTTCCGAAAATCCCGAGACTATAATCGCCTTCTGGTCCGGATTAATCATCAAGGCCCGTCGATAAGTTTCGGCGCCGTCGATGCCGCCAGGCATAATCATATCCAATATTAACAGGTCGATGCGGGCATTTTTTAAATTCTCGATGGCCTTTTCGCCGTTTTCGCAAGTCGTGACATTATAACCCAATCGGCCGAGCAAATTGCTTAATATCGTTCGTTGCAAATTGTCATCATCGACAACCATTATCGATTCTGTGCCGCCCCTTATATCAACTTCGTTGGTTTCTGAAATCGACTCTCGTGATGCCGGGAAATACAAATAAAACGTCGTACCCTGACCTATATCCGATTTTAAATCGATGCAACCGTTATGGTCATTCATGACCGCGCCGACTATGCTTAAACCCAATCCCGAGCCGCGGGTTTTATCGGTTGTCTTGGTTGTGAAAAATGGGTCGAATATTTTCGGCGCGATTTCCGGCGATATTCCCGGGCCCGTATCCGAGATACTGACTCTAACATACTCCCCTACGGATACGCGGCTATAACCGAGCATGGCGCTGTCGACATAAATGTTTTCGGTTTTGACAATGATTTTACCGGAGTCGCCAATTGCGTCGCGGGCGTTGGCCAAGACATTCATTATGGCGCGATAAATCTGGGCGTTTCCTCCTTTGATATTCATGAGACCAGGAGCCAGGTCCAATTCTATGGTTATTGAATCGGGCAGTTTTCCCATATCCCTTACGGCCTGACTTATTAGCGGATTCAAATTTAATACTTCCTGGTTATAATGACCCCTGCGGCCCAAAGTAAGCATTTGTTGATTGATATCGGCGATTTTATTTGAAGCCGCTTCGATATCATCAATAAAAGATAACGCGGGATGGTCCGCGGGAAGCATATCTTTTATCAGCGCGGGGTAGGCTACCAATGGACCGAGAAGGTTATTAAAATCATGCGCCACCTGACCGGCGATTTTGCCTGCGGTTTCAAGCCTTTGCGTTCGTGATTCCAGTTCCCGCAACCGTTTTGTTTCGGTTATGTCTCGTATTATCGCCTGGGCGCCGTCAATGACGCCATTTTTGTAAATCGGAAGGGCGTATATTTCAATATCCGCCCAGTTGTCATCGGCTTTACGAAGATGCAGACATTTACCTTCTATATATTCTCCCCGCGATACCTGTTTAAAAAGCCCGACAAGGTGCGCGATTTCCGATTCTTTCACGAATGAATAGGCGTTCTTGCCAGTCAACTGCTCCGATTTGTAACCGAATATTCGCTCAACCGAGGGGGATATATAAGTCAGTGTCCCATCAAGCGATACTGTTACAATTACATCAAAAATATGTTCGGCGATTCGCCTGAATTTTTCTTCGCTTTCTTTGAGAGCCTTCTCGGCCATTTTTCTTTCCTTAATATTTCTGACTATGGCTTGAAGCGCCGTTTTGCCGAGAGATGGGATGTGATTCAACGAAACCTCGGTATAGAAAGGCGTCTTGTCTAACCGACAGTGTAACCATTCGAAAATCTGGGGGATGCCCTCTAAAGCCGCTTGCATTTTCTCCTTTGATTTTTCCAGAGAATTCCTTCCGTCCGGCTGAAATTCGGGGCTGAAATCACTGGGGGGTTTGCCGATAATTTGGTCACGGGCGCATCCAAACATTTTAAGGGTACGGTTATTGCATTCAATAAACGTATAATCTTTCATAATGAAAATAGCGTCGTTCGCGTTTTCAAATAGGGCTTGATACAGTTCCGATGATTTCGCCATTTCGATGCCGCTAATTTTACTTTCCGAATAGGCGGATTTGGCGATGTCTTCAATCGCCATAAGTATTATCGATTCCCCTGTCAATTCCAAGCGGGCGATTGTCGCTCTATATATTTTCCCATCGATTAATCGTGGAGAAAACGCCGTCGAACCAATATCTGAGATAACACGACGATTGCCTGAAGATACCGTGTCACGAAATGCTCTTATAAGTTCACAGGCTTTGCAATTGCATTCCGATATGTTTTTCGTAATAGGCCTGGAATCGGTCGATAAACATCTAATCATGGAATCGATAGATAATTCCGTCACATCTGGATAGTTGATTCCAAGCAGATTTCTTGCCCGATTATTTATAAGCCTTAAATACCCGCGGCAGTCGAACAGCATCAATATAATCGGGGTATTATCGAAAATCGCGGCTATTTGCGATTCATTCAACATAATTTGGGACATAATAAAACCCCGATTCCTATATACATTTATCGTCTTACCAGCAGAGTTACTGGAAAATTTAATGCTCTAATTATATCGGTTGATTATACTTAAAAATTACTTGTCTGAACGGCGCTACGATTACTTTCGGCGCTATTTGACTCCAATTATTGTCTTGATTCCCGAAAACCCGATTTGTATCATGATTCAACATGAAATCGCTCTGGCTGACAAATATAAA
>JAAYTW010000260.1 GCA_012517955.1 Candidatus Zixiibacteriota bacterium
TAAAAATACCCCCAACAGAATACGAACGACTTTCAACATCCTCTTCTCCTTGTAAGTTAGATTAGTTCATTTCCGATAGATTCTGTAAAATATCTTCGGAATATTGTCAATAAAGATTATAAATATTTTTAGCGTAATCTTGTTTTTTAGTTATATTCGGGCACTATATATCGTGCCCTTACGGGATTGGACGAACGCAATTCGCCCCTACACTGATTATTTTATGCGTCAGGATGGAGTCGCGTTAAGCAGACGACATCCTGGCGCCAGGATTTTTTCGCCTGCGGCGAATTCAATCCTGACGCATATAAAATTTCGCAATGATACGGCGCGTCCCTACCATATCTTCTTTCTCATCACCGCCGTGTGGCTTTTCCAGATTGACGGCGATTCGACCAGTTCGAGGCCGCAGGCTTTGGCGGCGGCAATCGTTTTTTCGAACGCGGGTTTGTCGACATGGCCGGTCGGTTCAGCGATATATAGGATTCCGCCGGGTTTGAGGGTTTTGGCCACCTGCGCCAGCGCTTGCGGTATCGAGGGGAATTCGTGCAGCACGGCGAAAGTCAGAGCGAAATCGATTTTGCCTTCAAGGTCATCGATACCCAGAGAATCGTTGCGACAGATTCGGGTTTCGATACGGCCGGCGACGCCGGCCTTTTCGGCGCGGCGGATTAGCGAGTTTATCATTTTCGGCTGAAGGTCAACCGCGATGACTTTGCCGGTTTCTCCTATCAGCTCCGCGATGGGAATCGTGAAATACCCCATACCGCAACCGATATCAAGCACGGTTAGGCCGGGTTTAATATAGGTATTAAATATCTTTTCGGGATGCTGTCTTAATTTTCGTATCGGGCTGATCAATAAATATCCCAGCCACCAGGGACAAACCATATGCGCCATCGGAAATTCCTTATCTTTTAACTTAAAATTTGTTAACCGTTTTTCTCACTCTTATAGTTTTACAATGATTAACGAAATTTGGCAACGATTGTTGCAGCAAGAAATGGGGGATGGATGAAATTGGGCGATTCGCGAACCGCCCCTGCATTGTAATGCGAAAATTCGCTGGTGTGAGCACGCTGGCCGAAATACCGTTGACGCGACTATTTTAATCCGACCAGAATCACTCCCGCCAATATCAATGTTAATCCCGCCCACTTGATAAGCGAGAACGGCTCACGAAATACCAATAGCGATATCAGGATAATACCGGCGTAAGCTAAACTTGTCACAATCGGGTAGGCCACCGAAATGTTCGATTTTGACAGCAGCACCAGATAGCCCGACACGGAGGTCACATAGCAAAATAACCCGAACAGCACTTTTATATTGCCGAATATTCTGGCGAAGCTCGTCACCAACGCTCCCGGCGTGATTCCGCCTATTTGGTTCATCCCGGCTTTTAAAAAGACATGGCCAAGCACGTTAAAAACAACCACGAACAGCATCAATAAAAAAGCGGTCATAACCATCAACCTTCCATATTAAAACTGTGGACTACAATATCCGAGATATCCGTTTATGCTCGGAATTGCAATATGACTATCACCGTTATCACCCAAAGAGCTACGCATATAAGCAACGGAATATCGGTCAATAGAAGTTTTGTCGGGTTCCCTCCCTCTTCCTTTTGATGCACCAGATAGAGGTATCGGAATATACCATATAACACAAAAGGTACAGTAAACACCAGTTCGCCCGTTCCGAACTTTTCTTTGATTTCGGGCGACAGCGTATAAAATGTATAAGCAATCACGGTCGATGCCGTTACCACGCCTATCATTTGGTCAAGGAAATAGGGAGAATAATGCGCTAATGACCGTCTATGGGAAACCGCATCGTCCCCCAGCACGATAAGCTCCTGTCTTCGCTTGGCGAATCCCAAAAACAAAGCCAGCAGTATCGTACAAATCAGCAACCATGAGGATATCGGCACGTTGATAGCCGCCGCGCCCGCCGCCGCCCTGATAACAAATCCGAACGCCAGACTCATGACATCGAGAATAACGATATTTTTCAATCCCAGACTATAGGCGAAATTGAGGATAATATAAACCCCTAATAACGATACGAAATAAACGCCCAGTTTGATTGCGCCGGCCACCGCGACAATCAGCATAACCAACGCGATAATCCATGCGATTGATACCGGAAGTTGTCCTGATGGAATCGGCCGGGCTTTTTTTGTCGGGTGAAGTTTATCATTTTCGCGGTCAGCCAGGTCATTGAAAAAGTAAACTGCCGAAGCGCCCAAACAGAATACCAAAAACGCCAATATCGTATGCCAGATATCATTGGGTTGGCTATATTTACGCGCGAATATCAACGCCGCGAATACGATTAGATTCTTTATCCAGTGATAAGGCCGGGCGGTTTTGATTATCGCGTTTAACATCAAATATTATTAAGCCCGTATCCGATATAAAGTCAAGAATAAAATCCCGTTGATTAGATTGAACAAAAAAGGGCTCCGAAGAGCCCTTTATCCGAAGCGTGGCGATAATTCATTCGGTTTCGATAACGCAAACAAGCCCTTTCCGATTGGCATCGCGATAAATTTTTTGAGCTTTTTTCAATTTATCCGTTCTGACCAAAACCACTCGATATTGCCCGTCGCTTGTCAATTCGGAGTAACCCTTTACCCCCAGTTTCTTGAATATATCAAGTTGCGACTGCGCCGAGTTCTGATTATTGAACTTGCCCGCGCTGACAATATAAACAACCTCATGTTTGTCGGTTCCCGCCGAAGATTGGTTTTCGGACAAAGTTTCTATTTTCGGGGTATCTCTCGAATAATTCTGTCGATTGGAAAACAGCCGTCCGGCTTGCCTACCAAAACTGAAAGTAAACGAGAACGCATGAGTCGCCCCAAGATGGTTCCCTGGATTGAACGCGTAATCTATAACGCCGCCATTGAATTTGAATCCCGCGCCAAGATTATAGTCGCTCGATTGGCCCGATTCGCCGACCGCGCTGTAACCGCTTCTCAAAGAAAAACAATCGCCAAATGAGTATTCGATTCCAGTGGCCAGCGATAAAGATTGATCAGCGGCTTTGCGCGCGCCCAACATCACTAAAACCGGAATTGAAGGTGGCGCGTAACCGACACCGAACGATACGGCGGTCGGAAGCTTATAATTGGCGCTTTCGTATTTCATGCTGGGGCCAAGATTATTTAAGGCAAGCCCGAACGAAAAATCATTTAGAAGATATTGTCCACCCAAATCGATAGCATAACCATTAGTCTTTTTATCAGTCAATTTTTCCGAAATGATTTTCGCGTTGATTCCCAAACTTAGATTATATCTGATTTTGTGGCTGTACGATGCGGTCGCCGCCAGACTATAGGGGGCGATTGACCCGATTTCCTGGTCATAAGTATTGTAAGCGTCGATTTTACCCATGTGAAGATACACTGCCGACAAGCCAATTGTCGATTTAGACCCAATCGGCATAGCCGCGCCTAAATATTCATAAGATATATCCTGATACCAGATGCTGTGCATGAAAGTCGCGCCGGCTCTTTCGATAAACGACAATCCAGCGGGATTGACAAACGCGGATGAAATATCTTGAGAAAGGACATCGCCGGAGCCACCCAGAGCTTCTTGATGAGCCGATACGCCTATATTGAGAAAATCCGCGGCTGTCGTACCTGCCGAAAACGCGTTAGTTGTCGACAACACCAGGATAATCCCTATTATCGCCCGTGATTTTGTCATAAGCATGGGACTCCCTCCTCTCTAGCCTTAACCGATGCAAATGCCATGCCCGCTGCTGATTTTGGCCTGGAATCCATAACTATCACGATTTCAGCTACTTGGCTAGAGGAATGTGTAGTGACGAGCGTATTTTCCATAAAAAAAATCAATGTCGGTTACCTTGTTAATCGCCAACCCGTTACCGGATGATTCATTCTGAAGCGTTTATAATTTATTACATAACAATTAAATAGAAATATCGAACAAGTTTCCCAGAATTGATTAAATCGTGAGCATAACGGCGGTTTTGAGCATATAATAAGAGTTTGAATCTGATTACACTATTCCAAAGATTTCGCGTCTTGGCGAACAATTTCAAGAAACGCCAGAAAAGCAGGTTCCTGATAATCAGGATATGTCCAGGGCAATTTATTAAACTGGCCGCCCGAATATGTCATCGTTATTTCGGCGTAAATTCCCTGCTGAAGATATATCCGGTGCGAGAAATTCTTAGTCGATGCCAACACAAGTTTCGATGGCTCAACATATCCCGGGTCGAGGTTGACCCGTCGTTTTCCGCCGACTGCGTATATACTTTCGATATCGATTGTCGACCGTTTAGCCAGCCAGAGATCCTGCGGATTGAACGGATGGTCGAAACTCACCAGCAGCTTTTTCAAATCGGTTCCCATCTCAGCGATATAATAGTCAGTGTGAGTGAACGCGATTATTTCCGAACGATGGTCGATTATTCCAAAAGTCCCTTCCAGATCGGCAATCGCCTCATCCAGTGAAACTTGCGGCGAAAAAGTAATCCCGCAGATTAATTTTACTCTGGATGGCTTAGGTTCGAACATTTCTATTCCCCTTACAGGCTTTTACGCATAAACCACAAATCATAACACCGATTCCCTTGCGATTTTGATACTCTTTCAGTTTCTCGTAACAAGCCTTGCCATTAAACTCCCTAATTCCGGCGATTGATATGGCTTCCACCGGACAGGCCGCCAGACAGGCGCAACAATCGCCGCAATCCTCCTGTAATGGGGTATCGGCGTAAACCGGCATATCCGTTAGCAAACTGGCCAGCCTTATCGCCGCCCCATACTCCGGATGGACTATCAGGCCATGCCTTCCTATAAAACCGATACCGGCAAACTGGGCTACGTGGCGATGCGACAGATGGGAGGTCTGCTTCTCCCAATCGACAATGACGCTGGCCGGGATAGCCATGGCGGCGTAGTTGTTTTGAATTACGAATTGCCCTAATTGAAAGGTGATTTTATCCAGAAGGTTATTGGCTTGACGGTAATGCGCTTTGTAGATAAAGTTTGGTCCATCGGTGAGCGTATCCAGCACTTTGCGCTGAAGCCGCACCGCGATACTTACGACATACGGCAGCGATTTCGCGACCTCGGCGATTTCTGGCGCCAGATACTTTTCCAGCTTCGCCGTTTCCGCCACCCCGAACAAGTCAGCCCCCAGTTCAGTTGCGCGTTTTTTGAGTATATCGTAATAATCCATGCCGGATAAAATATAATCAGGGGATGTCTATGTCAATTAAGATTAGGATTTGATTCCGCATGCTAAGCCCCGAGTGGGCTTGACTTACTTTATCACCGTCATCTGTCGCGAATATTCCCTGTCCCCGGCTTGCAGGCGATAGAAATACACCCCCGATGGATACCCTTCCGCGTTCCAGATTACCCGATGCGGCCCCGCCTGCTCTTTCATATCCAGAAGCGTTTGCACTTTGCGGCCGAGGATATCGTAGATATCGAGCTTTACTTGAGAAACCGCCGGCAGCTCATAGCGAATTACGGTCGAGGAGTTGAAGGGGTTGGGGTAGTTGGGGAATAAATCAAATCTATTCGACAACAAATAGCTATCATCAATATCAGAAGTATAAAATCGAAAACTTAGAAACGAGTAACCATCTGCCAAATAAATCCCAGTATCTGAAACAAATATGCCATTAGTTCGTCCCGGAGTATCCAAACTCCCACTCAAGACAGGCATATATGGATTCGCGATATTTATAATTTGAAGTCCCTGAAAATAATCTGCCACGTACGCGTAAGATCCTGAAACGAAAACTTCCTCTGCAGATCCCGGTGTATCATAATTCCCCAATAATACCGGAAA
>JAAYTW010000261.1 GCA_012517955.1 Candidatus Zixiibacteriota bacterium
GGTCAGGAAATGTCCGGCTACGACGGCCGCTGGGCCCCCGGCATGCTGCTTGCCTATATGACCTGCGATATCGGAGCCCATCACAACCGCGCCTGGACAATCACTGTTGACATGGCCGAAGGCCGCGAAACGGTCGAAGGACGAGCCAAAGTCGTTGCTTACCTCCAGCATATAAGACCGCTTTTCGATACCCTTTGCATCTGCCGATTATTCTGGGGCGAATTGGATATCGAGCCGGAAGAAATCGTCGAATCGCTCAATCATATAACCGGCTGGAACCTCTCCGTCGCCGACGCTCTCCGCCAATCCGAACGCACCTGGAATTTATCTCGTTGCCATTACTTGGAACGTAACCGCGCCAACGGTCGAACCTTCGACTATCCGCCGGCTCGCTCCTGGGAAGATAAAATCCCATCGGGACCCGGCAAAGGCAAAGGCGTTTCCAAAGAACAGGTCGAAAAGCTCCTCGATGAGTACTATGCCGCCCGCGCCTGGGATAAAAACGGCAACCCAACCCGGGCTTTATTGGAAGACCTCCAGCTTGGATTCGCCGCCGATAACCTGGAAAAAATCGGCCTGCTCGGCGAACCAATCCCCGGCGGAATACCTAAAGTGCGCGGAGAACGCTATAAACCTAAAGCGTTTTGAGGAACCGACCATGACAATCATGCTTCGAGCCGGCGGGCAGCTTCGCGAGATGCTCAAGCCCGATATTGACTATTACACCCGAAAAGTTGAATGCCCGGATAATTCTGACATGGAGACCATCCTCAAGCAAATCGGACTTGAGAGAAAATTCATCGCTTTTATTTATGTCGATGGCAAAGTCCGCGACTTTTCGTATATACCCCAAAACGGCCAAATCGTAACTCTTCAGCCCCCCGTATCAGGCGGATAGCCGGATTGCCCATGAGCCTTTCGCCTCAAGAATTGTCTCGTTATTCCCGCCAGTTATTAATTGACGGTTGGAATCAAGAAAAACTCCGGCAATCAAAAATTCTGATTTGTGGAATCGGCGGGCTCGGCGGCGCTACAGCGACATATCTGGCCGCCGCAGGAGTCGGCGAAATAAGGTTGATTGATTACGATACTATCGATTTATCTAATCTCAACCGCCAGATTCTCTATTCAACTGATGACATCGGCAAATCCAAAATCCAGGTTGCCGACCAGCGTCTAATGGCGCTCAATCCCGAAGTGAAAATCGTGACGCGCGCTTGCCGTATCGATGACGACAACATCTCAGATTTAATTTCGGGATGCGACCTCGTTATCGATGGTCTCGATAACCATTCATCTCGGCTGACTTTGAACCGCGCCGCTTATGAAACACGCATTCCCTATCTATACGCCGCCGTAGATGGCTGGCTGGGACAGGTAAGCCTGTTTGCCCCACCGCAAACCGGATGCCTTGCATGTCTTATGCCCGATTTAGTGAATTCACAATCGCCGATTCCGGTAATCGGCGCTATGGCGGGCCTAATCGGCTCAATCCAGGCAAACGAGGCCTTAAAATATCTGATGGGAATCGGTTCGTCATTGTTGAATCAACTGCTTATCTATCACGGCCACACTCAACAAACGGAACTACTGTCTTTAACCCCGAATCCGCTATGTAAAATCTGCGCGACATAATGTTTTTGTCCTTTTAAAGCAGCTATTCATGTTGACCTATTGTATTCAACCAAATAAAAAGGGCGATTCAATCTAAATCGAATCGCCTTTTATAATGCCGCACAATCCTTCATCCAGCGTTTTCGTGCCAGGTCTTGAATTTGTCGCGTCCCAGAGGCGGCGCCGGTCGATAATTATCAATATAGCGGTCAACTAATAATTGCGTGGATAATATCCCTATAAACGACATGTTATCCTTAAA
>JAAYTW010000262.1 GCA_012517955.1 Candidatus Zixiibacteriota bacterium
CAGCTATTTTTCTGAAGGGGTTCCTTCGAATTTTTGAACCTGTTTAGTGTAGTATTGATTTTTGGGAGCTTGTTCAACGGCCATCTTTGCGAATTTTATGGCGTCCGTTTTATTGCCGCGGGCGAAACAGATTTCGGCGGCAGTGTCAAGAATCATGGCTTTTGTTTCGCCGGGTTCTGCCAGTGAAACGGCTTGACGGGCGAAGGCCTCGGCCTCCTGGAGATTGATTCTGTTTTCGAAACACCACCAGGCGAATTCGTTAAGGTTGCCGGCGTCTTTAAACCAATCTTTAGGCATATTTGCTTTCTTTTGAGAAATGGCGGCGCCGGTATCGTTTTTGGCGTACAGATAATAATCGACCATTATTTCATCGCGCGCCTTATTCAGGTTTTCATCGGATTTGTTTTTAGAGACGTTAAGAGCGGCCTCCAGATAAGGTTTGGCCATGTCGACTTTGCCGTCTTGTTTGTCGATTTCAAGCATCGTCTGGGCGGTTTCGATAACATCGTAGGGAGTTTTACCGCCGCTGGCTAAAACGGCATCGGCCGCTTTAATGATATCGTCCTGGGTGTAGAGGTTGGTTTTAAATCCTTGAACAGTGTTTTCGAAGATTTCGAAAGTAAAATCCTTGGCCGGATCGGTTTTAATGTTTTGGGCGATTGTATAGTATTCGATGGCGGCTTTGTAGTCTCCGCCGGCGGAACTGTTGTTGGCCAGGCTGACCGCATCCTTGACATTGGGGGTCGCCTTGAAACGGGCGGCCTTGGTTTCGATAGCCGAGGTATCGGAGAGCGCGTCGTAAAACGATTTTAGAAAATAATTCTTTTCATAGCCGACCCAATGGTCAACGACTTTGCCGGAGCTGTTGAGAAGGATAAAGGTAGGGTAGCCTTTGACTTTGTACTGCTTGGCTAGAATCGTGCCGTTTCCTTTTTCGGCGTCGATAGGGAAAAACACGACTTTTTGGAGGGCAACGATTAATTCTGAATCAGCCTTTGCCTCACGGGCAAATTTTTTGCAGTAGCCGCACCATTCCGTGAAGAAATCGGCCAATATAAGTTTTCCTTGTTGGGCCGCCAGGCTTTCGGCCTGCGGGAGCGATTCCGGAATCTGGGCCGGCGCAATTGATGATAACGCTGCCAGTAAGGCAAACACAATAAGCGCCTGTTTTTTCATTGTATTTCCTTTCCAAGTTTACTTTTCCGTATTTTATATATCGCTTAAACTATTTTCAATCGATTTCTGTTCGAATTATTATAGTAAATATAATTTCTCGGATTGACTATAAATTATTGACGGAATCATTTTTATGTAAATCGTCGTTATAGTATATTAATATCATTAAATAGCGATTAAATGTGGGATGGAGTTGAGATGAATCGAGACATGGTCGATAATAATATATCGAATAGTGAGCAAGAAATACTAAAAGAAAGATGACAATATGTGTGGAATCACCGGATATTTTCAGTTGAACGGACCAGCCAAACCGGATGATGAATTATTGAGGCGGATGGTGGGAATTCTCAATCATCGCGGGCCGGATGAATTTGGAGCTTATCTTGATCCCAGGTGCGCGCTTGGTCAGGCGCGGTTATCGATTATCGATTTATCGACCGGTCAACAGCCGCTATGCAACGAAGATGGCAAGCTCTGGATAGTCTTTAACGGCGAAATCTATAATTATGTCGAGTTGAGGCCAGAACTTGAAAAACTCGGCCATAAATTCCGAACCCATTCGGACACCGAGGTAATCGTCCACGCGTTCGAACAATGGGGCAAAGAATGCGTGAAAAGATTCAACGGTCAATTTGCTTTCGTTATTTATAATAGCCAAGAAAAGTCATTGTTTATCGTTCGAGATAGATTGGGCGTAAGGCCGATATTTTATACAATCCATAATGGGCGGTTCTATTTTGCTTCCGAAATTAAATCGATTTTTTGCGATACGACAATTCCGCGGCGAATCGATTATAAGGGATTAGACGAGATTTTTACCTGGTGGACAACCGCGCCGCCGCGAACCGCATTTGAAGGGATTAACGAACTTGAGGCGGGCACCTATATCGAAATCAAAGATGGCAAGATTATTTCTGGGCGTTATTGGCAGATGGATTTCCCGGAACAGTTCGATAATAAGCGTTCGTTGGATTCATGGGCGGAGGAGCTTCACGCGCTGTTGGTGGATTCTGTCAGGCTGCGTTTGCGCGCGGATGTGCCGGTGGGGGCGTATTTGTCGGGCGGGCTGGATTCATCGGCGACAACGGCGTTAATCAAGCATTTTACGACAAACGTGGTGGAAACGTTCTCAATCGCGTTTCACGATAAGGCATATGACGAATCGGAATATCAGAATGAAATGGCGCGCTATTTAGGCACAAATCACCATCAGATAAGCTGTTCTTACAAAGATATAGCGGAAGCTTTTCCATCGGTGATATGGCATACCGAGCGGCCGATATTGCGAACGGCGCCGACACCGCTGTATATGCTTTCACGATTGGTCAGGCAGACAAATTTCAAGGTTGTTTTAACCGGCGAAGGGTCGGATGAAATGTTGGGCGGATATGATTTGTTCAAAGAGACTATTATCCGTCGATTCTGGGCTAAAGATCCTGATTCTAAATGGCGGCCGATGTTATTAACGAAGCTATATCCGACTTTGCCGCTTTCGCAGGCAAAAGCGCGATTCTACCTGGAAACGTTTTATAAAGCGGGCCTGTCCGAATTCGATAAGTATTACTATTCGCATATGCCGAGGATAAATACGACCACGAAGATAAAAGAATTTTACTCGGATGACACGAAATCGCGGATAGGCGATTACGATTCGCTTGGAGCGTTTGCGAGGAATTTGCCGGAGGCTTTTTTCAGATGGCATCATTTGGCAAGGGCGCAATTTTTGGAGGCGAGGTCATTGCTTTCGGGATATCTGCTATCATCGCAAGGGGATAGAGTGACGGCGGCGAATTCGGTCGAAGGGCGTTTTCCGTTTTTGGATCATCGGGTAGCGGAATTCGCGGCGACAATTCCGCCCAAATACAAGATATTCGGGTTAAAAGAAAAATTTGTGCTAAAGAAAGCTATGAGAAACGAGCTTCCCGCGGATATCTTAAAGCGAGTGAAACAGCCGTATATGGCGCCCGATTCGAACAGCTTTTTCCAGGCGGATTCGCCGGAATATATTAAGGAAACCGTGTCCGCGGAATCGATTGCCAAAACGGGTATATTCAAGCCCGAATATGTCGGTAAGCTGGTGGAGAAATGCGGGAAGCTTTCGCACGCGCATTTATCATTTAAGGATAACATGTCGTTTATAGGGATATTATCCACGCAATTATTAGTTGACCGCTATATTGATAATTATCGACCGGCGCCGCCTCTTGGGCGGGACAAGTTTAAGACCTGGCACGAAAACGCGGGATGAAGGATTGTGCGGCATTATAAAAGGCGATTCGATTTAGATTGAATCGCCTTTTTAATTTGGATGAATACAATAGGTCAACATGAATAGTTGCTTTAAAGTGATTATAACATTATGTCGCACAAACTTTACATAGCGGATTCGGGGTTAAAGACAGTAGTTCTGTTTGTTGAGTGTCGCCGTGATAGATAAGCAGTTGATTCAACAATGACGAACCGATTTCCATCAGATATTTTAAGGCCTCGTTTGCCTGGATTGAGCCGATTAGGCCCGCCATAGCGCCGATTACCGGAATCGGCGATTGTGAATTCACTAAATCGG
>JAAYTW010000263.1 GCA_012517955.1 Candidatus Zixiibacteriota bacterium
AAATGGCTTCATGAGGATGCCAATCGTGTATGAGACATCAGGCCATGATAACAAACCTAATGCCTCCCGGACGGCCTATTATGATTGCGTGTCAAAACTCGAAATCTCAAAAACCGACGAGGTTAAACCAGGTTCGTTGCAGGCCTTGATAGTAACGCTTGGCGAGAACGAATTCAACCGTTTGAGCAATTTCCAGCAGGCGGGAGAAGCTTTCGGCGTCGATCAAGGATTTCGGGCGTTTTTGCGTGCGGCTTATCGGCGTGGTATGCCTATCGGGGCTTTTGGTTACGCTGTACCGATATTAGTTAAATCTATCCAGGGAATCACTAAAACCGGACCGGTTGTGACTGTCGGCAACAATCCGATTTTACAATCCAGTATCGATGCGGCCGGGGCGCAGGCGGTTGCCACTCGACCGACTGAAGTAATAATTGATGAAACCAACAATCTGGTGACTTCCGGCGGAATGATTGCCACAAATCGTCCGATCGAGGTCGCGCAAGATTGCGAAAATATGTTAAAAGCAATAATGGAGCTCATAAAAGGATAAACTATGCGAGAAATTGATTCAAAAGATATCACCGCGGCAGTACGCAAGTTGAGCATGGATGCTAATTATTATCTGGGTGAAGATGTTCTGGCCGCTTTGAAAAAATTCGAAAAGCTGGAAGAATCTCCGCTTGGTAAAGAAATTCTGAATCAAATCATTAAAAATGCCGATATTGCCGCCAGCAAACAGATGCCGCTCTGTCAGGATACCGGTCTCACGGTACTGTTCGTCGAAATCGGCCAGGATGTTCATGTCAAGGGCGATTTCAACGAAGCCATTCAAGAGGGAGTCCGCCAGGGCTATAGAGACGGTTACCTGCGCAAATCGATTGTGGTAGATCCGTTGAATCGTAAAAACACCGGCGATAATACTCCCGCTGTAATTTCGACAGTTATCGTCCCGGGCGATAAGATTAAATTGACGATTCTTCCCAAAGGCGGCGGCTCGGAAAATATGAGCCGAATAAAGATGCTCAAGCCTGCTGACGGCGAGCAGGGAGTAAAAGAATTCGTTATCGAAACCATAAAAATCGCCGGCGGAAATCCTTGCCCGCCTCTGGTGGTCGGCGTCGGTATCGGTGGTTCGTTCGATAGAGTCGCGCAATTGGCCAAGCACGCGTTGTTAAGAGAGGTCGGCAGCAAACATCCCGACCCATTTTACGCCAGGATGGAAGATGAGCTGTTGGAGAAAATAAACGATACGGGTGTTGGGCCGCAGGGGCTCGGCGGCAGAACCACCGCGCTGGCCGTGCATATAGAAACCGCCCCTTGTCATATTGCCAGTTTGCCGGTGGCCGTAAATACACAATGTCACTCGGCTCGTCATAAAACCGTCGTAATTTGAGGTAAAACAAAATGGATGATATTAAAATAACCACTCCGTTGACGGATGATGTTATCCGAAAATTGAAAGCAGGCGACCGCGTATTGATTACCGGATATGTTTATACAGCCCGTGACGCCGCCCATAAAAAGATGGTTGAGTTGATTGATAAAGGCGAAAAGCTGCCATTTGATCCAAAAGGTCAAATTATATACTTCGTGGGGCCTGCGCCGGCAAAACCAGGACAGGTTATCAACTCGGCCGGGCCTACTACATCGGGAAGGATGAACCCTTATTCGCCCAGACTGATAGCTGTCGGCTTGAAAGGTATTATCGGCAAAGGTGAAATGGGCGCCGGAGTTGTTGAAGCCCTTAAAAAATATACCGCGGTTTACATGGTGGCCACCGGTGGAGCGGCCGCGCTTATTGCCGACAGGATAACTGGCATGGAATTGGTCGCTTATGAGGAACTCGGCGCCGAGGCTATCCGTCGGCTTACCGTGGAAAATTTCCCGGCCATAGTCGCTCAGGATTGTCATGGCGGTAATATTTATATCGAAGGCGTCGAAAAATATAAGCGCTGATAAATGTTTTAGCGCGAATAAATTGAAAACCGCTCGACATCGAATCGAGCGGTTTTTTTCTTTCCGCCAGTTGTGCCACGGATTCTGATTTTTACTAATGAATCCGCGCCAATTTTCTGCTTTTAGATGGACCGGCTGCTGAACGCTTTTCCATACTATCTTTGGCTGAAACCCGTTTCCTTGAACCGGCGATGACCTTAGAAACAAAGAATAATCCGATGAAAGACAAAATAAGCGTTAGATAAAACATATTATGGCCAGGTGATTTCAAGACGGCCACAATAGGATGGTCGGCCGTGCCGAAAGTGGCCAACGAACGCGAACCATCGACTACTTCAATGTAGTATTCGATTTTCTTGTCATTGAGGGCCGCCGCCAAAATTTTAAAATCATAAACATCTGGGCGAATCGGTTTCATTACATTTTTCGAATATTTTTTAGCATCCCCGAATCGATAATGAGCGACCGGCACGCCCAGGCCCAGATTTTGGATGGCGGCGGTGATATGAAAATCTTCCGATGTCGATGCCTCCGTTATTGGCGTATGGATAATCGTCGGAAGCACTTCTTGGTTCACCGCGGTTTCGGTCGCGGTCTGGTCGTATGAATGCAAGGAGTATCCGCTTCCGTAACCAGCCACTTGAATTGAGCCGGCCGGGTTTGTCATTATTATGATAACGGCCGCGCAACTTGCCAATACGATTAGTTTACGATACATATCCCGCCTCCTGAGCTACCGAACTGACCTATCATCCCAGCTGATTGTCGAATAGCTTTTAACCAGCGGCAGATAGATGTGATGATTGTTTAAATCTCTATAACTTGTGGTTAATCGGCTGTCATGATTCAAGGTTAAGTGACCGCCCGTTAGAACCATCGCTTCATTACGAGCAATTACCGATCCGTTGAAAACGCATCCATCGGTGAACCAGCCGGCTATCGAGTGATTGGTGTAAAATACACCATCCATACGGCTGACCGAGAAGCTTGCGAATCCGGAATAGCTTGTTACCCCGCTCGGAAGGTTGTAAAAGTTGGAACTGTTAAAAGCTACATTAAAATTGATGTCACGCGAATAATTATACACTCCGCCGTATAATCCATCGCCGTCAATATCTTCGCCCGTACCCGCGACTATGTGATATCCGGATGGCACCTGGGCGACGCCGCCCACTATCGCCAAATCGGCCAATTGCTGGAAACCTCGATTATCGGCGATAATTACCGTAAATTTGCCGTCGGCTTCTTTCAACGATGGCGAATAAGGATTAGTTCTTGAATTGAGCGTTCCGAAAACGCCGTCGACGCCGACATCTTCTTTACCGTTATTGCGGTAATCATCAAGCCAGCCCGAACCATTGATGATGTTGCTCTTCCAGGTCGACTGAGTGTGGTCGCCGGCAACGATATTTTTCGTTGTCATGAAAGTCACCATGTCCTTATTGGCGTTGGCGGCCCGCCAGGTCGCGATTCTGGCCGCGTACTGTTCAGGGGTCTCCGTGCCGTAATTGTATGTCGGTCTGGCTGTGGGAGGATTACTGTATTTAATCTGCGTGCCTATATAAGTGTTTCTACCCACATAAAATGAACCTTGGCCCTTTATCGTTCCCTTGATTGCCAGATTGCCGGTGATTGCCACAGTGCCTTCGATAATAATCGGGTTTGCGTCGGTTCCCGTGAGAGCAACGTTGCCAAGTTCGCCGGCGTCATCGCCATAGGCGCCCGTTATCAACACCTCTGATGGCTGAAGTATTCCATCGCCGTTAGCGTCTACGCCGACTTTGCCGGCGGGGGCGCCATACGCGCCATTGGCCAATCCAATATAGTATGGATTCAGCTCGTCGTAATCGCCGTCGCCGTCGATATCGGCCGGGTCGTTGAGATTCGGCATATCAACCAAGGCCTTATTGTCCTCGCTGATATCCACGCCGGCATAACTATGACGATTTATGCTGTCGGAGGCCATCCCTCGATACCCGGAACCGTTAAGCGGAAAAACATAACCGCCGGAATACACGCCGCCACCATCGATAACCTCCCCGGTGACCGGATTGTAACGAGGATTTCCATTACCGGTGAAGTACCCGGAAAGCAAATCAAAATGGCCGTTTGCTCTGACATTACCGTTGGCTACCGCGCCTCCGGATGGAAATCCAGACCACCATCCAAAGTGGTTTATGAAGTACGCGTAATCGAATACGCCCGACGGCAATACACCGAATCGCATGGTAGCCACAAGCGTTACGGATTCGGTGCCGCCGTTGGCGGTTCCGGTCGCCTCAAGAGTAACATCGCGGCAATCCACATACGGCGAACGAGCGCCGGGATTCACCACTGAGGTTATCCTGGCCGAATACGATCCGTCGTTACCGAATGGGATGTTTTGATAGAACAACGAGTCGCCCAGAGATTCAATCCAGCCGAATGGATTTGTCATCGGGCTGACCCGCTCGTCGTAAAAATTGCCCCACACATATTCGTTAATCGCGCGCTCCAGACCCGCCTCGGCGATATAAAAAGCCTGCGAATTTCTCTTTACGCTGCCGGCGATATCAATATAAGTATTGGAATTCATCACCGCCACGATACCCAAAAAGGAGATCAGCAGCAAAATGGGGATTACAACAGCCATCGCCATACCCCTGTTATTTTTCAAAGTGTTTTTCATCTGAATCTCCTTTCTATCTTCTCGTTGTATATGTCCAGTATTCCGTTGAACGAGGCAGACCATTTTGGTCCGTCCAGTTCATCGTAACATGAATCCTATATACCCCCGGCGGCACTGTTACATCAGATTCGTACGCGTCTATACGAATTGTGCGATTGTATTTATTTTCGATATTAATTTCATTGCGAATATAAGGTAGAGGAGCATATCCGCCGCCCGCTCGCAATTCTTCGATTTTATCGCTTGCCAGAGTATTGGCTCTGGTCAATTCGCGCGAAAACGAATTTGAATCGGAAGTCACAACCATCAATGGCGCGATTCCCATGATACCGATTGCCAGCACTAGCATGGCCGCCATGACTTCCAAAAGGCTGGTTCCTTTATTATTAAATAAATTGGTCATATTATCTACCTCGTATTTCTCAGGTTGATAATTTGCGTTTCGGAACGGGTAAGATATTGCCCTTTCCTTACTCCCATATCTTTTTTGGGCGTGCGCGCGGTGATGGTTATTCTGACGGAAGCGGGTGGCACCCATGAGGCGCGCAAGTCAGATATATCATCGGAATATATCGAAGCATTGCCGTTGACTTCTTTGATTAGCGTCGGATGAAGGCTGTCGTTTGGTATATTAACGTAATATTTTATTTCGAAAGTGTCGCGATGGATAGTTAACGTGTCGGGAGAACCCGCAATCGAGTCTATTTCGACCGCGCTTACTGAATCCGGTATACCAAAACCAGCCATACGCGTTTGCTTGACGATTTCCTGAAGCGAAGCTCGAGCGCATTGTTGCATCTCCGATATGTCTTCCTGCGAAAAATATTGTTGATTGGCCCTGACATAAAACGTCAGGGCGGCGCTCGAAATTATAACCGTCAACAAAGCGGCGATTAGAAGTTCCATAAGGGTAAAGCCTTTATCTTGATTTGATTTTCTCATCTGACCTGCTCCTTGAGTAATCATGTTCTCCCATGTCATCAACACTTTTTAGCAACAACCACGCCAGACGAACGCCTTTTTTATAACCTATTATTATTGAATGAATTATCTTTTCCCTTACAGCTCGGATTTCTTTTGATTATTTACCCTGTATGGGAACGATCCCATCCATGCGACAAAGTTTTTATCATAACGCCATATGTTCAAACAACTTTACAGGTAATCTCGAAATAGTGTTCAAATTTTTAATATGGGAATTCTCCCACTTCATCTTTGATGTTCTTGGTCTTATGGGAAATTGAGGCTTTTGGGGTTAATGAAACGCTTTTACCGAAAAAACATTTGACTATTTTCTTAATATTTTACATTCTCAAACATTGATATGATTTTAGAAACGGCGTCAACGGATAGCAATGTCGACAACGGTTTCTGAATTAATGATGTTTAACGTTCGGGTTAGATTCCCGGTCGTCGCCCTGACGACTAATATAGATTAAGGAGGTATCGCATGAACGGTTCGATATCCTCGCGCAGCGCCGTCTTTTGGTTGCTGCAGAGGATTACCGGCCTGCTTTTGGCTGTATTCCTTTTTACGCACGTCAAAGTGCTTCACTTTGACTATAATTTTGCCGAACGGGGCCTGATTGATTTCAGCTTCGTTATTGAAAGGCTTCATTCCAGCGTGGGTTGGGGTATTTTTTATTTCTGCTTCATACTTTCCGCGCTGTTTCATGGCCTTAACGGCGCCTGGGCGGTTATAATGGATTTTCGCCCCTCGCCAGCCGGACGGAAAGCCTGGTTGGTCGCGCTCTGGATTATCGGGATTGGTGTCGCGGTCTGGGCGCTTAATACGCTCAACTCATTCTACAGAGGTGGCGTATGAAATTGTTGAGGATATTTAAAGCCACCAAAGACGAAGTGCAACTGAATCCGTATATCGGATCGTGGGCCTGGTTATTGCATAGATTATCCGGACTCGGACTACTGGCTTATCTGCTGCTTCATATGTGGGTATTAGGCTCAGCTAATTCTGGGCCGGAGGCCTTTAACAACCGTCTCGGCTCCGTTCAAACGCCGCTTTTCCATATTTTGGAAATAGGACTTATCGGGATTATTTTCTATCACATGTTCAACGGCATTGCTATCAGTATTGTCGACCTTTTCGGCCTGACTCGCAAACATAAACTATTTGCTATCGCCGGCGCTTGCTTGTTTCTGGCATTTACGCTGTTGGCCGCGATACTTATTCTGCCCCGCGTGGCGGCTCATCAATAAGGAGGTATGATGATATTTCATGATATATTGATTGTCGGCGGCGGATTAGCCGGCCTGCGCGCGGCTGTCGAGGCGGGCGCCGCCGGCCGCGATGTGGCCGTGGTCTCGAAACTCCATCCTCTACGTTCACATTCCGGGGCGGCCCAAGGAGGTATCAACGCCGCTTTGGCCAATAATCCAGCCTCGGCCGATGATACCCCTGAACGCCATGCTTATGATACTATCAAGGGATCCGACTTCCTGGCCGATCAGGAAGCCGCGATTACGATGACCGCTGATGCCCCCGGGGTTATCTTTGAAATGGAACACTGGGGTTGTCCTTTTTCGCGAATGGAAAACGGCAAAATCGCCCAACGGCCCTTCGGAGGAGCCGGTTATCCCCGCACCTGTTATGGCGCCGACCGTACCGGCCAATATCTACTTCACACCCTCTACGAAAAAACCGTCGCTATCGGCACGAAATTCTACGAAGAATGGATTGCGCTCAATCTGATTATCGGCGATGATAAACTCTGTAAAGGCGTGATTGCTCTTAATATCCCCGATGGGAAACTCGAAGTGATGGGAGCGAATGCGGTGATTTTCGCGACGGGTGGGTCTGGAAGGATGTATGGCAACACTACTAATGCCTACTCGAACACCGCGCTGGGCATGGCCATACCTTATTGGGCTGGTATTCCTTTAAAAGATATGGAATTTATCCAATTCCATCCGACGGGCCTATACGGTTCGAATATCTTAATGACCGAGGGCTGCCGCGGCGAGGGCGGCTATCTTATCAATAATGACGGCGAACGGTTCATGAAAAAGTATGTCTCCGAAAAAGTCATGGAGCTCGGCCCGCGCGATATAGTTTCTCGTTCGATTCAAACCGAAATAAACGAGGGCCGGGGTATCGGAGGCAAACCGTACGTTTATCTGGACCTTCGCCATTTAGGCAAAGCCAAAATCATGGAACGCCTGCCGGGTATCCGCGAACATTGTCTGGATTTCGTGGGAATCGACCCTATCTATGAACCAATACCGGTTAATCCATCGATGCATTACACGATGGGCGGAATCGATGTAGACATTAATGGGCAATCGAAGGTCAGCGGATTTTATGCGGCCGGCGAGGCCTGTTCCGTTTCGGTGCATGGCGCAAATCGTCTTGGCGGAAATTCTTTGCTTGATACTATAGTATTTGGGCGACGTTCGGGCAAAGCCGCCAGCGATTATGTTAAAAATATGCCTAAAAAACCTGATGAGGCGGCCTTGAAAAAAGGATTGGAGAAGTTCAATCAATATCAGGAGCGTTTCTTCAATACAAAAGGCGATGAAAATCCTTATCATATCAAAAATGAACTTAACGCTCTGATGCCCAAATATGTTGGAATTTTCCGAGATAGCGATAACATGAAAATCGGTCTGCAGAAAATCCGCGAACTTAAGGAAAGATTTCGTAAGATTCGCCCGATTAAAAGTGGACGTGTATTTAACATGGATCGAGTCTGGATTATGGAAATGGCCGGCAGTCTTGATGTGGCGGAGGTGGTCTGTTTGGGTGCGCTGGCTCGTACCGAATCGCGCGGTTCCCATTCGCGCACCGATTTCAAAACGCGGGATGACGCCAACTGGCTGAAACACACATTGGCTTATTACAGCCCCGAAGGTCCTAAGCTTGAATACACGCCTGTGCAGATTACCAAATATCAGCCGGAGGAAAGGAAATACTAACATGGCTAAATTCAGCGTTTTTAGATACGACCCGGATAACGGCGCTATCCCTCGATTCCAAGATTATGAGCTCCCCGATGTTAAAGGAATGACCGTTCTGGAAGGGCTTTTCTATATCCTTGAAGAACTCGATTCGACTTTGGCTTTTCGCTGCAGCTGCCGGGAGGCCGTCTGCGGATCCTGTGCCATGCATATCAACGGCAAATATACATTAGCCTGTAAAACTCAGATATCTAAACTACAACAGCCTGTGACGGTACGGCCCCTGGCTCATTTGCCGATTATCAAGGATTTGGTGGTTGACTTGACTCAATTTTGGGAAAACTACAAAGCTATCAAACCCTACCTAATCCCGGCCGAAAAGCCGCCCGAGAAAGAATATCTCCAAAGTCCGGAACAACGCAAGAAACTCGACCCTCATATTGACTGTATCCTGTGCGCCGCCTGCTATGGTTCCTGTCCGGTGTCCAACGGCGATCCCAATTATCTCGGGCCGCATGCGCTGTTAAAAGCGCTGCGTTTTGTCGAGGATTCCCGCGATGGCGCCAAGCATGAACGCCTGGCCATAGTGGCAAAAGATATCGGCGTTTTCCGTTGCCACACGATTTTCAACTGCCAGAAAGTCTGCCCGCGCGATTTGGATCCAACCGGCGCTATCAGCAAGTTGAAAATCAAGATACTCGTGGAGAAAATGCCATTCTTAAAATTCCTCGATAAATAATCTTTCGGAACGATTCGTATATTCAAAGGGCGCTCGGTAAGGGCGCCTTTTTTATTG
>JAAYTW010000264.1 GCA_012517955.1 Candidatus Zixiibacteriota bacterium
AATGGGTTTTTAACGATGGAATCCGTCGGAAAATTGAATTCCTATGGAGGGGATATTACGCTGAATCTGACGAAATTTCCCGTGGCGAAATCCGACATGACGATTTCTTATGGTTATACGCGTTCCTTTGAAAAAATCGACGGCGTAACAATCCCCTACGAATTGGACGCGCCCCACAAAGTGAATATCGAGTTATCTTTCAAATTAAATAATACTATCTCATTCGGCGGTATTTTAATGGGGCACTCCGGTTATCCTTACTCGCCCCCGTTAAAAAGCTATGATAACTACGGTCCGAATCGATATTCCGAAAGTTACTACAAAGCCATGTTGGCTGAAATGTATTCGGCCAGGTTTCCTTTCAATTATCAAACATCCATATATTTTAATCTAAATTGGGAACACAGCCATTTGTATTTAACCATTCTCAACCTAACCAACCGCAAAAATCCGATAATCAGTTCGGCTGACGGTTTTATCTACGATAATGGCATACTCCCCAGTTTGGGATTCAGCTGTCAATTTTAAGATTCGTATCTAATCGATAAGACTAACTTTATGGCCATATTATATAAACACTCCCTTAAAATGACGTAATAATTAATAACCTTTATCCAAAATTATTCATTGTTGTTTGGAACCGTAATGATTATCTAGAATTAGCTTTTTTGCTTAGCGTATAATAATTCCATAACTCCCGGCTCCCTCATCTCTAGCCATTCTCCCGCCTGAGGCTCGCAGCCCTTGCCCTCAGGATGTCTCCGCCGCGGCGGATTCCATCCTGAGGGACGAACCCATTCCCGACGTCAAGTTGCGGTCGGGAAAGGATTCCTGACCGCGCAATAATAATTCTATTGTCGAAACCGCGAGGGTTTCGACCTACCTGATAGCCCCCTCCCCCCTCAACATAATAATTGCCTGTTTGCTTTAGATTTGATATAGTAAGTATCGTGTGGCGGGGCTGCAAACGGTAGGAGATACTATTATGTCGAATGCGGATTTCAAGCCATTCATAGCCCCCGAAACAAAAATGCGCGAATTCACTTTTCGGGCGGTGTTTGTCGGAGCGATTCTGGGAATCGTTTTCGCCGCCTCATCGGTGTACCTGGCGCTCAAAGTCGGCATGACTGTCAGCGCCTCGATTCCAATCGCGGTCTTGTCTATCACCCTGTTCCGCCTAATCGGGCGGGCGACAATCCTCGAAAACAATATCGTGCAAACCACCGGGTCGGCCGGCGAATCAATCGCGTTCGGAGTGGCCACCACCATGCCGGTATTTCTGCTATTGGGCCAGGACATGAACCTGATGCCTATCCTCTGGATGTCGCTATTGGGCGGTATGCTGGGGGTGCTCATGATGATCCCGCTTCGCCAGGGGTTGATTGTCAAGGAACACGGCAAGCTCACCTATCCGGAGGGCACCGCTTGCGCCGACGTGCTAATAGTGGGCGAACAGGGCGGCACCAACGCCAAGACGGTGTTTTTGGGTTTCGGAATAGGGGCATTGTACAAGTTCCTCAATGCCGGAACCAAAATTTGGGCGGAGATTCCCAATCGCATGCTGACTTTTTTCAAGGGAGCGTCGGTATCGGCGGAAGTGGCCCCGGAGCTTCTGGGCGTAGGCTATATTATCGGCCCGAAAGTATCGGCCAATATGATGGCCGGCGGGATGCTGGCTTATTTGATTCTAATTCCGGCGATTAAGATATTCGGCGATAATTTGGGCACGGTGATGTTTCCCGCTACCGGCCTGATAAAAGATATGACTCCCAACATGGTGCGCAACGCTTACGTGCTTTATATCGGCGCGGGCGCGGTGGCTACCGGCGGTATTATAAGTTTGATAAAATCGTTTCCGATAATCATCTCGGCTTTCCGCAGAGGTTTCCGGACATTTCTGGATTCGCGCAAAGGAAATGTGTCGCAAGAGGAAGTCAAACGAACTGAACGTGATTTGCCGATGTCGGTGGTTGTGTTCGGATCGCTGGGATTGGTGCTGGCGATATGGTTAGCGCCGGTGCTTCACATAAACGCGATTTCAGCGGTGCTGATAGTGTTGTTTGGGTTTTTCTTCGTGACGGTATCGAGTCGAATCACCGGCGAGATAGGGTCATCCTCCAACCCGATTTCGGGCATGACAGTGGCGACGCTGTTGCTGACTTGCCTGCTGTTTTTGGCGGCCGGCTGGACAGGAGTATCTTATCGGGCGATGGCGCTGTGTACGGCGGCGATTGTCTGTATCGCGGCCTCCAACGGCGGGACAATCAGCCAGGATTTGAAAACGGGATATCTGGTGGGAGCCACGCCCAAATATCAGCAGTTGGGAATCATGATAGGGGTGTTATCGAGCGCCTTGATAATCGGCTGGATTGTGATAGCGTTGAATAAAGCTTATACGACCGTATCGCCAGTGCAATATCCTGACCATATCGCCCAGCTTGAGAACAACGCGCCAACGCAAGTTGGCCCCGATGGTCAAACTTATCGGGTTTATCGAGTTCAGGAACAAACCGGAAATATCATGGTCGGAAAATATCTTGTTGATGAGACCAATCATATCAAATATCTGGTTGATCCGGGAATCGCCGGGACGGTTTCGGAAATCGATGGCAAACCGGTAACGAAATTAGATTCGCCGAAAGCGCGGTTGTTCAGTTTGATTATCGATGGAATACTAACGCAAAAGCTCCCCTGGGGATTGGTGTTGATAGGTGTATTCCTGGCGCTGGTGATGGAATTAGTAGGGGTATCATCGCTGCCGTTTGCCGTAGGATTGTATCTGCCGCTGTCGAGTTCAAGTCCGATTATGGCAGGCGGCTTGATTCGGGCGTTAGTCGATAGAAAGCGCAAAGGGACAGCTTCGGAGGCGGAATTTTCGCCGGGGGTGTTGATGTCATCCGGGTTTATTTCCGGCGGCGCGATAATGGGCGTTTTGCTGGCGGTGGCGGCCGGAGTCGGTTTTGACCGGAAGATTGATTTGTCGGCTCATTTGGGATCGTTGGCGGAAGCCGATTGGTTCGCGCTGATTCCATTCGCGATATTGATGTTTATTCTATATCGAATCGGCGCGGCGAAAACCGAATAAATGTATCATTGTTTTGCGTAGGGGCGTATAGCCATACGCCCCTACGGAATATAAAACCTTTTTCCTGAACCAAAGCAGATAGTCATGCAAAACGAATATGAATTATTAGCCGAAGCGCTGGATAAGCTTCCGAATGGTTTTCCGCGGACGCAATCGAATGTGGAAATAGCCTTACTTCAGAAACTATTCAATCCGGAAGAGGCGCGAATCGCGGGATCGCTTGGCGGCAAATTTGAAACTGTGGTTGATATCGCCGCGCGTATCGGGTTAGCGCCAAAAGAATCGCAGAGCAAGCTTCTGGAAATGGCCAAAAGAGGATTAGTCTGGTTTGAGAAAACCGATGGCAGATTGCGATTCCGGTTAGCGCCGTTTATCATCGGGATATATGAATCGCAACGGGAAACCATGGATCCTGAATTTGCCCACCTGTTCGAACACTATATGCAGGAAGGCGGCGCCAAGGGTATCATGGATTATCAACCGGCGCTCACCCGGGTTGTTCCGACAAAAGATACGGTCAAATCGGAGTGGATTCTTCCCTATGATGATATCAAAGCGATAATAGCATCCAACAAACGGTTTTGGGCCGGCGATTGTATCTGTAGAATTCAAAAAGCCAATATCGGCGAACGGTGTCATTTCCCGATAGGTTTGTGTTTGAGCATGGCACCGGATGACAATCCGAATCGGCCGGGTAATATCACTCAAGATGAGGCTTTGGATATGCTGGACCTGGCGGAAGAGTTGGGTCTGGTGCACTCGGTCAGCAACATGCAAGGCGGTTTGAGTTTTGTTTGTAATTGCTGTGGTTGCTGTTGCGGGATATTGCGCGGTATCACCGATTGGGGGCTGGACGCGTCGATAGTGCAAACAAATTACTACGCCGAAATAGACCGCGATACCTGTTCGGGTTGCGGCACATGTGTCAGTCGATGTCAAGTAAAGGCGATATCGCTGGTTGAAAATATCGCCGTTATCGATATAAAACGGTGTATTGGATGCGGTTTGTGCGTAAGCGGTTGTCCAACCGAATCAGCCAAGCTCTTGCGGAAACCGGATTCGGAGGTTATGCCGCCACCTGTAGATTTCGCCGAATGGGAAAAACAACGGTTGTACAATCGCGGAATAAAATAGCCAATCGCGCCGTAAAATATATGGCGCCGGTACGAAAATGATGAGGATAAAAGCAATAAAAATCGGTGTAGTCGGAATTTCCTTCCTGTTAATTTCAGTGGCGTCGGCTCAAACTAAGCACGGCGTTTTAGAATATAAAAGGGAGATACTGTTTGAGACACGACCCTGGACGGCCCCCTATTACTTGCCGCTTCATTACGGCCAGAATAGCTATCATTTTGAGCATAAGCAGGAAGGCAGATTGAAAGCCCGCGAATTGAAACAGGATACTGCCTTTGCGCCGATGGCGCCGATGGTAGATTATTTTTGGGCGCTGAACTCG
>JAAYTW010000265.1 GCA_012517955.1 Candidatus Zixiibacteriota bacterium
AGGGCTTCATGGATGCGTCAGGATGGAGTCGCGGCGAGCAGACGACATCCTGGCGCTAAATGATAAATCGGTCAGTAACGCCTTTTAGGCTACGAACTGACCTAACCCAAAAAGAATTTCAACTCACAACCCCCACTGTTTCAAAATGAAACACAGGCGGTAGCAAAATCGATACATAAAATCGCCGATGTTCCGACACATTGTATATAGGTACATCAACAGGAGGGGATTATGTTCGGTAGTTTTAATATTTTCAGCATTTTCAGTCGTATAAGATTTCATGACCATTACCACATTGGTAATCGCGATTCCCATTCCGGCTTGAATAATACAGCCAATGCCGTTGTTACGCCAAATGCCGCGAAAACCGCCGATACCAAAGAGATTCAGCCAGTAGAACAAAAACCAACCGACAAAATCGAAATTTCACCGGCTAACCCAGACCAACCGCAAACCGAAAAGGTTACCTACACTCCCGAAAGCGTAAAAGCCAACGCCGAAGAAGCCGGGCTGACCACGCCGCCAACTACTACCGAGCAACCCCCAGCCGAAGAGACGCCGGCCGCTGAACCAGAAGCTCAAAACAAACTGGTGAGTTCCAAATCGCTGGCAAAGTTGAACCTGAAAATGGCGTTCAGCTTAAGTGATTTCCAGAGTGTCGTGACCGCTTTCGCCGAGGATGCCAAAGACGGCCAAATCGACACCACGACTTATTCGAACCTGAATATCGGCCTTCACGCCGATTTGGACGCGAAAGCGATTATAAAGGAAAAATATCAATCGGTGGATGGGCAGGACTTGACCGGCCAGGTTGTCAACGGAAAAGAAAAATTGAAATATGACAACCTTGAAGCTTCTATGATAAAAAGCCGGGGTTTCGAGGCCGCCTCTTTCTATCGCGAAAGCCTGCGGACCAATTTCCGTATCCATCAGAACTATCGCGATGGTTTCCTGAATGTCGCCCGCAAGTTAAGTATGCGTTACACACAGGATTTCGGGATGAATCTGCGGGCGATTAGCCAGTTCAACAGCCAGGCCGAAAGTCTCGACCAAGCCGGCCAACTACAATCGTATCTGGGCAGCACCGAGGCGTTGGTCGATTCGCGGCAGACATCGGGTGAATTGATAAACAAGTTTTTCGATACGGTCGATAGCTACCTGAATGGCGCCGAGGACAAGCTGATTAAGAAAATCAATGGCTTTTTCGATAATCTCGCCTCCGAAATGGGAATTGATTCGGAGTTGCTGAATGCCGCCAAAGAGACGATGGTTTCCAGTATCTCAAGCTTTTTCGACCAAGTCGACCAGGCGATAAATTCGGTGCAGAGCCGCTATATCGCGCCTCAACCGGAACCGGCGGTTGTTACGCCTTCACCGGAACCAGTAACGACTCCGGCAGAAGAACCGGAATTGGTGGGCATGTCGGAGGCCGAAGCGGCGGCATAGCGTATCTATTATGCGGGGAATTATAACGGCCGGGTGAACTCATCCGGCCGCTTTTTATTATTTTCTCATAGGGGTTTGGCATACTTAACCCCACGCGGATATAAGGGATATCAATTTTTTAAGTTCGTTCGGTTCGTAGGCTCCCGTCAAAGACGATGGGCGTGAACTGACCGCCGGCAATATAATGCGACAGGTCACGTCCCGATTTTATCGAGACTAAGACCTGTCGAAACGCTAACGTTAAAAATCCGCTATATGGCCGACTCCGGCACGAAGGGCGCGGTCGTAAACCAACTTGGCCGTGGCCACATCCTGAATCGCCAACCCATTCGATTTGAATAGAGTGATTTGCTCGTTATTGGTACGCGGCTTTTTCTTCCCGATTACAACCTCGCCCAGTTCGGCAATCATGTGATTTTTGTCGATAGCCCCTTCTTGTATCGGAATCATGATATCGCCGGCTTCTTTAAGACAAGCTTCATAGGAATCGGCCACTAACAGCGAACGCTTAATAATTTCCGTATCGAGTTCACGCGCGGTCGGCGTATGGCTGCCGATACCATTGATATGCGTCCCGGGCCTTACGGAGCGGCCGTCAAAAAGCGGGGTCGCCGATGATGAAGCGGTACAGATTATATCGCAATTGGCGATTATTTCAGGAGCCGATTTAGCCCGAATAATTTCCAGATTCAATTTTTGACCCATTTCAGAGATGAATTTATCGGCGGCTTCTTCGGAAATATCATACACGTATGCCTTACTGATTT
Source organism: Candidatus Zixiibacteriota bacterium (assembly GCA_012517955.1). Taxonomy (GTDB): domain Bacteria; phylum Zixibacteria; class MSB-5A5; order UBA10806; family 4484-95; genus JAAYTW01. The sequence continues at coordinate 2,214 of JAAYTW010000265.1, forward strand.
GTCGGGCCTCCGTAACCGCCCAGAGTTGCATTTTGGCTTGCACGCCGGCGCCGAATATTCCGGCGATTTGTCCCTTATCCGTCCGCGCCAGATATTTAGTGGCCACTCCTGAGGCGGCTCCAGTCCTCACCGCCGTGAGATAACCGCCATCCATGATACAAACCACTTCGCCGGTTTCCGGATTCTGTACAAGCACTTTGCCTATTGTTGTCGGAAGTTTATGTTTGGCCGGATTATTTTTATACACTGTCACAACTTTACAGGCCAGCGCCCCCATCTGCTTGAGATAAGCCGGCATATATAGAGCCAATCCATCTGGCGGCGTGATATTTATCCGCAAAGGTAAAACGGCGGTTCCCTGGGCCATCTCGGCAAACGCCTTTTCCACCACCTCCATGCAATCGGCCATCTGTAACACGCTAATTACTTCGCTACGATCCAACAACAGCGGCATAGTTATCTCCTCGTTAATAGGTCACTTAAAATCGCGCCGATAAGGCGATTAATCCAATACTTTGGAATAATAACAGAGTTCCCTCATGCTTTCCAGCATTTTTAGATTATTATTCAAGAAACCGCTGTTGTGTAGCCGTGGTTTTTCGTCATAAACAGCATAATAAACGACGGGCAAAGCCAATTGGAAATAATCACAAACGAAACTAAACAACAAAACACGGGACTGGCAGGATTACTAAAACTGCCGCTTGGCGCGATAGGCAAGATAAAGCAGTTGTATAAAAGTATCAAAGCCGACTTAAAAGGCCCTCGGCCAGAACTTGATGGAATATCGAAATTAGCGCGAATAAAAAGCCGGTTTCGGATTGTATATAAAAAGTACGGCTGGAAAATCCTGGCGGCCATATTCTGCTACTACCTTATTCGTGATGTGACCATTTATATCATCATACCATATCTGATTGCCCGGGGATTAATCGACTAAACAATTTATCATAGGGAAATAAAAAAGGGCGTCCGATTGGGCGCCCTTTGCATTTCAAGAAGGAAATCGGGGTAATTCGCATTACCCCGATAGAGTGTCGAGAATTATTCGGCCTTGGCCGGATCGGTAGGATGAGTGTTTCTCAATATCGGCGGCAGAGTGGTCGGGAACCAGTGGCAGCAGTTTAACTGCGCGGTGCCCTTGAAATAGCCGACCAATCTGGTGACGTCGGAACCTCTGAATTCGCAGTTGCCGTTGACATCCCCGGCAACATACAGGTATGTACCTGTCGAATCCATATAGCAGCTGTCCCTAGGAACGGGACCTACGCCTTTGAAGTAACGTACGCCGTAAGTAACGTCGCCGCCCATGCGCTGGCCGTCGCCGCTGATATCTCCGATGAGGTATTCGCAGGTTCCACCGGAGGTAATCGTAAACGTAACGGGAACGTCATACGTGGCGTTTAACGGATCGTTGGTTTCGAATCTGATGTTGCCAGTATATGTACCGGCCGCCAGACCGTAACCATCCATAAACACAGGTATTTTCACCGGGTCGCCACCAGCTGGAATCGAGCCTTCCGTGGCTAACGCTAACCAAACTGGGGTGGTCGTCACTGTGAAATAGTACTCGTTGGTATAAGTGCCTGAGCCATCGCAAGCAATTCCCGCGAACACGCTCGGGCCGGCCCAGATGTAATAAGTGCCAGCTGGCACTGATATAGAAGCTGTAGCGGTCGAGCAAGGATCGGCTGTTCCGGCCGCGATAACTACGTCATCGGAGCAATCACCGGAACCAGCGTCGATAATCAACAGCTGATAGGGGAATTCGGCAACACCGGTAACGGTTATTGTTACGGCGTGGTCAGCTACAAATGTATACCAATCAGTATCTCTGATCGAACCATCGGCATATACTGTACCGCAGATTGTCTGGCCGGCAGCAACAGTTTCAAACGCCGGCGGAGTGGCATTGCAGCCGCCGTTGAGGTCTTCGCCGCAGAGTTCGACTTCGGGAATCGAACCGGCCGGGCAGGTGATTTCGCACGGTTCGAAGTTGACAACGTCAAGATTTATCGTGAACGCTTGTTCTTCGCCAGGATCACCTGTGATAATCGGCAAATAGTAAGTGGCCGGGCCAGGGAGGTTAAGCCATTGAATTGAAGCGTTAGTTCCGCTGGGGCAAGCATACCAGTCAATCGAGCTATAGAGGATATAGGTGGTTGTACAGGCATAAGCATCAACTGGACAATCAGGATACAAGATAACGCCGACTGGAGAAATCGTTACCGCGTTATCGCAGAAATTAAGATTTACGGTATTCTGGGCATAAGGAGCGTCAAACTTATACCAAACCGCGTTCCAGTCAAGGCCGCCGGGGCAATCGACTGTGGCGCCATCGGTGGTTCCATTAATGACCGCTGGGAAGTCAGAAATTTGAATGGCATTAACGCATTCATCGTTAACGGGCGGAGCCGGCGGTGCAGTAGTATAATCGACGTTCAATTCGTAAGCGCCGTAATCGCTGCTGCTGTAACCATCAACAACGATATAATATGTCGAGCCGGAGAAAACCTGTACTCTTGAAATTAGCGACCTATAACCATCGCTGCCGCAGGCATCATCATTGCAAGCGACTGGGCTACCCGGTGTTTCGCCGTCTTGATAAATGTACAATTTGGTATCATAGGATGAGTTGCAGAGATCGACAACGATATAAGTATCGACAGCGG